>NZ_CDRNDK010000465.1:0-4769 GCF_977012225.1 Planomonospora algeriensis
GGCGCGGAGGCGGGGCCGGGCCGTACGGCTGCGCGACTCACGAGGCGCGCCGGGGGCCGCAGCTGCCCCTGACGACGAGCTCGGTGGGGAGCAGCACGCCGCGCGGGCGGCGGCCCCCCCTCGCGCAGCACCAGTTCGGCGGCGCGGTAGCCGATGTCCTGCGCGGGCTGGGCGATCACGGTCAGCGGCGGGGAGCAGAGCTCGGCCCAGGGCACGTCGTCGAACATGATGATCGACAGGTCTTTGGGCACCCGCAGGTCCAGCTCCCGGGCGGCCAGCACGGCGGCCTCGCCCAGCAGGTTGCCGCCGGCCAGCACGGCCGTCAGATCGGGGCGGTGCTGCAGGAGCCCGGCCGCCGCCGCGTAGGCGGAGTCGCGGCTGCCGCGGGCGAAGACGATGAGCTCCTCGTCCACCAGGGCGCCCAGCGCCTGCCGGAAGACCGCCACGCGCTGCTCCTGGCCGGGCCCGCCGAGATAGGCGATGCGCCGGTGGCCCAGCCCGGTCAGGTAGTCCACCGCGGTCCGAACCCCGCTGCGGTCGTCGGCCAGCACGGCGGGCACGTCGCCGTGGCCCGCCGCCGAGCGGTGGGCGAACACCGTGGTCAGCCCGGTCCGCAGGGTCGGCGCCCAGATCTCCGCGTCCCGGCCGGGACCGCGACCACCCGGCCCACGCCCTGCTCCAGCAGCATGCCGATCTGCTCCGCCTCGCGTTCGGCGTCGTCACCGGTCGTGCCCAGGATCACCGGTTCGCCGGCGGCCCGCGCGCAGGCGAGCACGCCGTCGGCCAGGCGGCCGTAGAAGCTGTCGGTGATGTCGGGCACCAGCAGCCCGATCCCGCCGGAGCGCTGCTGGCGCAGGTTGCGCCCGAGCGCGCTGGGCCGGTAGTCGAGCTGGGTCGCGACGGCCAGCACCCGCTCTCTGGTCTCGGGGCTGGCCGAGCCGCCCGACAGGACCCGCGAGACCGTGGCCACTCCGACGCCGGCCGCCTCCGCCACGTCCTTGATGGTCGTCCTGCGCGTGTTCATGGAAACGATTCCATCATGTTTTCCGTATTCGCTCCAGCACGGAGGGATAACAGAGACACTGATGACGGCCTAAAACAGGCTTTTCTCTTGACAGGGATGTCCGGTTCGGGTGAGATGCATGAAAACGTATCCACTATCGGGTGAACGCGGGGTTGGCCCGAGGCGTTAAGGACTTCCATGGCTTCCATCGTTCTCAGCAACGTCGACAAGATCTACGCGGGCGGCGTGAAAGCCGTGAACGGCCTGAACCTTGAGATCAAGGACGGCGAGTTCATGGTGCTGGTCGGTCCGTCCGGCTGCGGCAAGTCCACCGCGCTGCGGATGATCGCCGGCCTCGAGGACATCAGCGGCGGCGAGATCATCATCGGTGACCGGGTGGTCAACCACCTGCCGCCGAAGGACCGCGACATCGCGATGGTCTTCCAGAACTACGCGCTCTACCCGCACATGACCGTCGAGGAGAACCTCGCCTTCGGTCTGAAGCTCCGCAAGATGCCGAAGGCGGAGATCTCCAAGCGGGTCAACGAGGCCGCCAAGATGCTCGGCCTGGAGCAGTACCTCAAGCGCAAGCCGGCCGCCCTCTCCGGTGGTCAGCGCCAGCGTGTCGCGATGGGCCGCGCCATCGTGCGCGAGCCGCAGGCCTTCCTCATGGACGAGCCGCTGTCCAACCTGGACGCCAAGCTCCGCGTCTCCATGCGCGCCTCCCTCAACACGATGCACGAGCGCCTGGGCGTGACCACCGTCTACGTCACCCACGACCAGGTCGAGGCCATGACCCTCGGCGACCGGGTCTGCGTCCTGCGCGACGGCCTGCTCCAGCAGGTCGACACCCCGCAGAACCTGTTCGACAAGCCGGTCAACCTGTTCGTCGCGGGCTTCATGGGCTCCCCGTCCATGAACTTCGTCAACGCCGAGCTGATCCGCACCGAGGGCGGCGCCGCCGTGGCCTTCGCCGGCTACAAGCTCCCGGTCCCGGACTCGACCTTCGCCGAGAAGGCCGGCCTCGACCAGTACATCGGCAAGAAGATCATCCTGGGCATCCGCCCCTCCGACTTCGAGGACGCCGTCGCCGCCAACGGCCACGCCGGCGGCTGGGTCCGCCTGCCGGTCCGCGCCGAGGTCACCGAGGAGCTGGGCTCCGAGATCAACGTCCTGTTCCTGATCGACGCCCCGCCGGTCCAGCACCAGGACACCGTCGCCGCCGCCGACGCCGGTGACGACGAGGACGCGACCCTGCCGCTGGTCGGCGACAAGTCGCTGTGGACCGCCCGGGTGAACTCCCGCAGCCACGTCCGCCCCGGCCAGAACATCGAGCTGGTCGTGGACACCCACAACCTGCACTTCTTCGACCCGGCCTCCGGCCTGGCGATCGGCCACGCGGCGAACGTCCGCATCTGACCATCCCCGTAGGACGACTGGGCCCGTGCCACGACCCCCTCCCGTGGCACGGGCCCTTTCGCGTCCCCCGGTTATCTGCGGCCGATGCCGCGGGAGATCCGGGAGGTCAGGTTGAGCGGCAGGAGCCGGCCGACCGCGACGATCGCCTTGTAGCGCAGGTCGGGCACGCTCACCCGCACGCCCCGGGCCAGATCGCGCATGGCCTCGCCGACGACGTCGTCGGCCGAGAGCCACAGGAAACCGGGGATGCCGGAGACGTTCATCGAGGCGCGCTCGTGGAACTCGGTGCGGACGAAGCCCGGGCACAGCGCCATCACCCGGACGCGGCCGCCGTCCAGTTCGGTGGCCGCGGACTCGCTGAAGTTGACCACCCATGCCTTCGACGCGCTGTAGGTGCCCCGGGTGAAGAACGCGGCCACCGAGGCCACGTTGACCACCGCGCCCCGGTCGCGCTCCCGCATCCCCGGCAGCGCGGCCAGTGTCAGCCGGAGCACCGCCTCGCAGTGCACCTTCAGCATGCGCAGCTCGTCGGCGACCGGGACGTCGAGGAAGGCGCCGCGCAGGCCGAACCCGGCGTTGTTGACCAATAGGTCGACACCCTCGCGGAGCCGCCGCTCGACCGCGGCCAGGCCCTCCTCGCTCGCCAGGTCGGCGGGGAGCACCTCGGTCTCCACCCCGTAGCGCAGGCGAAGTTCCTCGGCGCGGGCCAGGAGGCGTTTCTCGTCGCGGGCGACCAGGACGAGGGAGAAACCGTCGGCGGCCAGGCGGCGGGCGAACGCGGCGCCGATGCCGGCGGTCGCGCCCGTGATCAGTGCGGAAGGCATGCCCGCAGTCTATTGAAAGGCCGCCCGCGGCCCCCCGGAGGGCCCGGTGGGGGCCCGGTGGGGGCCTGGTACCGCGCGATCCCGGCCGGATCTCGCCGGGGTCCGGAGGGGCGGGCAAAGGGGAGGTGAAATCCGGGTCTCGATCCGGTCGGCTTTCCGCGCGGACCGGTCGGGTCGCCGGGGGAACATCCGCGTTCGGCGCTGTCATGGAACCGGTCGCGAGGCAGGGCAGGACCGATCCGGGGGAGCGCGATGGGAGCACGGCACACACCCTCCGCCGTCGTTCCGGACGACGACCGGGAGGACATCCGGATCGCCGTCGTGATGAACGGCGGTGTCAGCCTCGCGGTGTGGATGGGCGGGGTGACGAACGAGATCAACCGGCTGGCCCTGAGCTCACCCGACGCCGGAGGGGCCCGGGAGGCCCGAGGAGCCCAGGAAGACCGCGGAGTCCAAGAGGAGCACGGAGCCCACGGAGCCCGGGAGGACCGCTGGACCGGCGGAGAGGTCCGCGGAGAGGTCTACGAGGGATTGCTGGAGCTGATGGGCGCGACGGCCCGGGTGGACGTGATCGCGGGCACGTCGGCCGGGGGCATCAACGGCGCCGCGCTGGCGTACGCCCAGGTGTACCGGGCCGACCTGCGGCCGCTGGGCCGGGTGTGGGCCGAGACGGGGTCACTGGTGCGGCTGCTGCGCAACCCCGTGTCCCCGCACCGGCCCTCCCTGCTGCGCGGTGACGACCATCTCCTGCCGGAGCTCGCCGGGGCCTTCGACCGGCTGGTCCCCGCCCACCGGCGTCCGGAGCGCTACGTCCCGCCGCGCGAACGGCCGATCGACCTCATGATCACGGGGACGCTGATGAACGGCGAGCACGTGCCGTTCCACGACGACTTCGGCAACCCCATCACCGAGATCGACTCGGCGGGGATGTTCCGCTTCGCCCGGGACGCGGGCACGCGGCCCGAGGAGGACCCGTTCCACTTCTCCCACGGCGTCACCCGCCGACTGGCGCTCGCCGCCCGGTGCACGTCCTCGTTCCCCGTCGCCTTCGAGCCGGGTTTCGCCCCGGTCGGCGCCGACGGCCCGGACGGGCTCCACCCCGACCTGGGCGCGACCGGGGCCGGACCGGCGATCGCCTCCTTCGCCCCGAGCCGCTACGTCCTGGACGGGGGCGTCCTGCTGAACCGGCCCGTGGAGCCGGCGCTGGCGGCGATCTACCGGCAACCGGCGGAGCGCCAGGTGCGGCGGCTGCTGATGTACGTCAACCCCGCGCCCGCCGCGGCCGGAGTGGAGGAGGCCGCCCGCCACGATGCCCCGCCGGTGCTCGGCGACGTCCTGGAGGCCCTGTTCCGGCTGCCCTTCGAGCAGTCGGTGGCAGAGGAGCTCAGGCGGATCGAGGAGAGCAACGCGCGCGTGCGCGCGCGCCGGGCGGAGCGCCCGGCGCTGGTGGGGGTGCTGGACTGCGCGCTCGCCGCCAGGCTCATGCCCGAGTACGCGCGGGCGCAGACGCGCCGCGAGGCCGC
>NZ_CDRNDK010000466.1:0-4737 GCF_977012225.1 Planomonospora algeriensis
CCGAGTCGCCGGCCGCGGGCTGCGGGCTCGGGCTGCGGGCTCGGGCCATGGCTCCCGGCGGGGACCCCGGCGGACGGCCCTTACCCCGCCAGGAGGACGCCGGATCAGCCCCGCGGCGGACGACCCTGCGGCGGGCGGCGGAATACCTTCCTGGCGACAGTTCCACGCAGGCGGCTCCCCACGGGATCCGTACCGGAAGCAGCGGGATCCTCACCCGCGTCCATCCGGCGCCTGCGCACCGTGACTCCGCACAGGCAAGGAAACCCCGTGTTCAAGGACTCCGCAGACTTCAGGCGCGTCGCCTCCGGCGTGCTGCTGATCGTCGCCCCGCTCCTCCAGGCGATCGCCGTCATCCTCGACCCCGGGACCTGGGGCGACGAGCGCGAGGCGGTCAGCTTCGGCGACAACCCCGTCCTCGCCCAGGTCCAGTCGGTGCTCTACCACTGGGCGTACCTGCTGATGGCGCTGGCCGCCCTCGGCCTGCTGCACGTGATGCGCCGCCGCGCGACAGTGTTCGGGCACATCGCCGGCCCGCTCGTCATCCTCGGCTACATCAACCTGTCGGGCCTGCTGATGGCCGACCCGGTGGAGTGGTGGCTCGGCCGGCACCACAGCCCCGAGGAGGCCACCCGCATCATGGACGAGATGGTGAACCTGCCCGGTGTCGTCTTCGGCTTCCAGATGCCGTGGATCTTCTTCGCCATCTTCGGCATGCCGATCCTGGCCGTCGGCGTCTGGCGGTCCGGTTTCGCCCACTGGTGGGTCCCGCTCGTCCTCGCGGTCGGCTACGGCGGTTCGATGTTCGTCGGGTACGGCCCGGCGACCGTCGTCCTGTGGGCCATCCCGGTGGCCGCGCTGGGCGCCCTCGGCGTCCGGATGCTCCGGATGAGCCGCGAGGAGTGGATCTCCTACTATCCCGCTGCCTCCACCGCCGCCGCGCCCGCACCGGCCGCGGGCGTCGGGGCCTGAGCCCCGCCGGCTCCACCGGGACACCGGTGGAGCCGGGACACCGGTGGAGCCGGGACACCGGTGGAGCCGGGACACCGGTAAGCCCTCCGAGGGAGCCGGAACCCCGACGGAACCGGGGATGCCGTCCCCCCCGGGGGCACTTGTGGCCTACTTGCAAGCCACTTGGGTGGGTGTTTTGTCCTATATGCAATAGCGACGCGAGGGTTTAGTCTCCCCGCATGGCGCTTCCCCTCCCCCTCTCTCGCCACCTCCGCACGGTGTCGAGAGTCGATCTGCTGATCGGCGCCGCGATCATCGCCCTCGGCACGCTCGAGGCGTTCACCGTCGCGACCGAGTACGGCGCGGCCGAGACCCCCGAACTGTGGTGGATCGGCCAGGCGCTCGTCACCGGCGTGCTCGTCTGGTTCCGCCGCAAGGCCCCGGTCGCGGTCTTCATCCTGATGATCCTCATCCAGTACGCCTGGCACCGGCAGGGTTACGAGCACTGCCAGGTCTGGCAGCTGTTCTCCCTGCTGCTCGTCTTCCACACCGTCGGCGCGGAGCTGCCGTTCAAGCCCGGCCTGGCCTGGGCCGTGACCGGCGTCCTCGTCTTCGACTCCGGCGCGGTGGACCACCGGTGGCTCCCGGCGGAGGAGGTCATCTTCCTGACCGTCGTCTTCGGCTCCGCCTACCTCACCGGCCTGGCGGTCAACGCCTACGCCACCCGGGCCCGCCGCCTGGCCGAGCACGCCGTACGGCTGAAACGCGACAGGGAGCGCCGGGCCGCCGAGGCCGTCGCCGAGGAGCGCACCCGCATCGCCCGCGAGCTGCACGACGTCGTCGCGCACAGCGTGAGCATGATGGTCATGCAGGCCGGGGTGCTGCGCCGGAGGGGCGGAGGCGACACCGACGCGCTGCTCGGCATCGAGCGCTCGGGCCGCGAAGCGGTCGAGGAGCTGCGCGTCATGCTCGGCGCGCTGCGCATGCCGCTGGACGAGGCCATCCCGCAGCCGGGACTGGACCTGCTGGCCACCACCGTCGACTCGCTCGCCTCCTCGGGCCTGCGCATCACGCTCTCCGTCACCGGTGAGCCCGTACGGCTCGCGCCGGGGCTGGACCTGTCCGCCTACCGCATCGCGCAGGAGGCGCTCACCAACGCCGTCAAGCACGCGGGCGAGTCCGAGATCTCCGTCCGCGTCGCCTACCTGGACGACTCGGTGGAGGTGGAGGTCCTCGACACCGGCGGCGCGGGCTCGGCTCCGGAGTTGTCGACCGGCAACGGCCTCATCGGCATGCGCGAGCGCGCCGCCCTGTTCGGCGGCACGTTCGAGGCCGGCCCGCGCGCCGAGGGCGGGTTCCGGGTCCGCGCACGGCTCCCGCTCTCCCTGGAGGTACTGGTATGAGTGACGTCATCCGCATCGTGATCGCCGACGACCAGGCGATGGTCCGCGCGGGCCTGAAGCTCGTGGTGGAGAGCGAGCCTGGCATGGAGGTCGTCGGGGAGGCCGCCGACGGTCTGGAGGCCGTCGCGGTGGCCCGCCGCACCCGGCCGGACATCGTCCTGATGGACATCTCCATGCCCCGCATGGACGGCCTCACCGCTGCCCGGCAGCTGCTCGACCAGCCGGACCCGCCCCGGGTCGTCATGCTCACCACCTTCGACACCGACGAGAACCTCTACGCCGCGCTGCGGGCGGGGACCAGCGGCTTCCTGCTCAAGGTCTCCCCGCCCGAGCAGCTCGTGGAGGCGGTCCGCGTCGTGGTCGGCGGCGACGCGCTGCTGGACCCGGCGGTGACCACGCGGGTCATCGCCTCCTTCGCCGGCCGCCACGAGCCCGCGCCCCCGCCCCGGCTCGGCGAGCTGACGCCGCGGGAGCTGGAGGTGCTGCGGTTCCTGGCCCGCGGCCTGACCAACGCCGAGATCGCCAAGGAGCTCTTCGTCGGCGAGGCCACGGTCAAGACGCATGTGGCGCGGGTGCTCATGAAGCTGCACCTGCGCGACCGCGCCCAGGCGGTGGTGTTCGCCTACGAGTCCGGGGTGGTGCGGCCGGGCGCGGCGGTCGGCTGAGGCCCGTCCTCCGAGCCGCCGGCGTCTCCGAACCGCCGGCGCCGGCCGCCCTCACGACTCCGGGAAGGTCACGCTCCGCACGAGCCGGCCCGCCAGTGTGTCGTCGCAGCGGCCCGCCGCGCAGAAGTAGATCATCAGGGCGGGTTCGTCCGGCCGCTCCACGGCGTATCCGACGAAGTCGAGCCGGCCGCCCTGCTGCGGGTCGGCGATCGACCCCTCCAGCCGTACGGCGGGCCGCCCGCCGACCCGGACCTGCACCACCTCGGAGAAGACGCTCACCGTGCCGGGCAGCGAGGACTGCAGCGTCTCCTGGAGCTGCTGGGCGCCGCCGCGTGGGTCGAGCGTGTCCAGCGTCTGCGCGTAGACGCCGACGGCCTCCTCCGGCTCGGCCTCGATGATCTCGTTGACGGCCGCCCAGTCGGCGGTGACCGGCGTGCTGAACAGGGTCCGGAACTCCTCGGCCCGGGGGGCGGAGACCGTGAACACGTCCGCGTGCTGGATCGTCGTCCAGCCGGCCGGGTGCTCGAACGCGACCGGCACCGCCGTCGAGCCTCGGTAGGCGGCCCACGCGTCCTCGCCCCGCAGCACCATGGCGAGCACCGTGACCAGCGCGATGATCGCGGCGATCGCCGCCCCCGCCCCGAGGAGGATGCGCCGCCCGCCGGGACGGGCGCGCGGTCCCCCCTGCCGCTGGGCGGCCGGCCGGGTCTGCTGCAGCTGGTAGGACTGGCCGCTGATCGCGTCGCGCAGCGCGGTGACGAATTCGGCGCAGCTGTCGTAGCGCTGCTCCGGCGCCTTGGCCAGCGCCCGCGCCATCACCCCGTCGACCTCCGGCGGCAGCTCGGGCCGGAGCGTGCTGAGCGGGGTCGGCGGTTCGGCCAGGTGCGCCCAGAGCAGCGCGATCTCGTTGTCGCGCTGGAACGGCAGCCGCCCGGCCAGCGCCTCGTAGACCACGCAGGCCAGGCCGTACTGGTCGCAGCGCCCGTCGATGGTCTCCTTGTTGATCTGCTCGGGCGACATGTAGCGGGGGGTGCCGATGAACTGGTCGGTCTGGGTCAGCCCGGAGATGGAGGTGCGGTGCTTGGTGATGCCGAAGTCGGTGAGGTAGACGTGCTCGCCCTCGGTGTGCCCGGCGATCAGGATGTTGGCTGGCTTGACGTCGCGGTGGATCAGGTCGTGCGCGTGCGAGGTGTCCAGCGCGGCGGCGACCTGCGTGAAGATCCGGCTGACCTGGCTGACCGGGAGCGGTCCCCGGTCGTAGAACAGGCGGCGCAGGTCGGGGCCGTCGACGTAGCGCATCGCGATGTAGAGGGTGCCGTCGGCCGCGGCGTCCGCCTCGTAGATCGGGATGATGTTGGGGTGGTCGATGCTGGCGACCGTCCGCGACTCCAGGATGAAGCGCTGGCGGAACCGGTCGTCCTCGCCGAGCAGCGGGTTGAGGACCTTCAGCGCGACCCGGCGGTTGAGCCGCGAGTCCACCGCGAGGTAGACCACGGCCATGCCGCCCTTGCCGATGACGTCCTCGACGTAGTAGCCGGCCACTTCCTGGCCGATGAGCGCTCTCTCGTTCACCGGCGCCGTCACGCCTCGGCCGGATGGCCGCAGAAGCCGCAGAACCGGTGGGCGTGGCCCAGCCGCATCCCGCAGGCGGTGCAGTACTTCTGGACGGCCGCGCCCGGGGCCGTCCCGGCGGCCCCGGCTCCCGCGGCTCCCGGGGCGGT
>NZ_CDRNDK010000467.1:0-4703 GCF_977012225.1 Planomonospora algeriensis
GGCCGGGTGCCTTCCCCTTCCCGGACGGCCGTTCCGGGGCCGCCACGGCGCAGCCGCCCGGCTGGGCCTTCCTGGCCGCACGCGCCGTGCTCGGGGTGGCCGGTGGATACGTCTGCGCGGTGGGCCTGTTCACCGGCGGGCTCTTCCTCTTCGGCGGGCTGTGGGACCTGGTCTCGGGCGCGTCCGACTCCGTGCCGCTGGAACTGCCCGGCGTGAAACTGATCACCAGCGACTGGGTGCTCGGCCTGACGATCGGCACGGTCGCGCTGGCGCTGGCCGCGTCGGCGGTTCTCGCGGTCGACGCCGCCGACCGGCGGCTGGCCGGCCGCTTCCTGGGACCGGCGGGGCAGGAGCTGATGCGCAGGCGCATCGCCGAGCTGACCGCGACCCGTTCGGGCATCGTCCGGGCCGTCGACGACGAGCGGCGCAGGATCGAACGCGACCTGCACGACGGAGTGCAGCAGCGGGGCGTGGCGCTGGCCATGCTGCTGGGCCGCGCCCGGCACGACCCCGACGCCGTCAGGAGCGCCGAACTGGTGGACCAGGCCTATGCCGAGTCCCGCCGGCTGCTGGACGAACTGCGCAGCGTGGCCTGGCGGATCTACCCGACGGCCCTCGACGAGCTGGGGCTGGAGGCCGCGCTCGAGGGGGTCGCCGAACGGTCGGCCGTACCGGTGACCGTGCACTACGGACTGGCCGACAGACCGGTCTCCGAGGTGGAGACGGCCCTGTACTTCGTGGCGAGGGAGGCGATCACCAACGCGGTCAAGCACGCGGGGGCGCATGACATCCTGGTCGTCCTGACCGAGGATGAGCGGACGGTGAGCGTGGTGGTCTCGGACGACGGCGGCGGTGGCGCCGACCCTTCGGGGGGAGGGCTCTCCGGGCTGGCCCGGCGGGTCCTGGCCCTCGACGGCGACCTCGTCGTCGACAGCCCGGCGGGAGGCCCCACCGAAGTCACCGCGAGGCTGCCCAAGGCGGTGCCGTGCGACTGATCCTGGCGGACGACTCGGTGCTGCTCCGCGAGGGCCTGAGCCGGCTGCTCGTCGACGCCGGCCACGACGTCGTCGCCGCGGTCGGTGACGCGCGGGCACTGCTCGACGCCGTCGAGCGGCACCGGCCCGACGTGGCCGTCGTCGACGTGCGGATGCCGCCGACCCATACCGACGAGGGGCTGCGGGCGGCGCTGGAGATCCGCGAGCGGCGGCCGGAGGTCGGCCTGCTCGTGCTGTCGCAGTACGTGGAGAAGACCTACGCGGCCGCGCTCCTGGCCGGGTCCGCCACGGGGCTGGGCTACCTGCTCAAGGACCGGGTCTCGGAGGTGGCCGACTTCCTCGACGCGCTCGAGCGCGTGCACGCGGGCGGCGCCGTCTTCGACCCCGAGGTGGTCCGCCGGCTCCTCGCCCGGACCACCCGCGCCGACCCCTTGAGCAGGTTGAGCGGGCGCGAGGCGGAGGTCCTGGAGCACCTGGCGCAGGGCTTCGTCAACGCGGCGATCGCC
Organism: Planomonospora algeriensis; assembly: GCF_977012225.1. Taxonomy (NCBI): domain Bacteria; kingdom Bacillati; phylum Actinomycetota; class Actinomycetes; order Streptosporangiales; family Streptosporangiaceae; genus Planomonospora; species Planomonospora algeriensis. The sequence continues at coordinate 1,502 of NZ_CDRNDK010000467.1, forward strand.
GCCCGCCTGCACATCTCGCTGAGCACCGTCGAGAAGCACGTCAACGCCATCGTGGACAAACTCGACCTGCCGCGGGACCCCGACTACAACCGGCGGGTGCTGGCGGTCCTGCGCTATCTCGGCGGCTGACCGGCGGCCCGTCGCGTGGCCGCCCGACCGGTCAGAGGCGGGGACGGGCGCCGAGGTGGGCGATGGCCTTGGCGGCCAGGCGGTTGCCCGCGGCGAGGGCCTCGGCCGGGGGCTTGCCCTCGAGCCAGGCCGGCAGGAAGCCCGCGGTGAACGCGTCACCGGCTCCGGTGCCGTCGACCACGCGCTCCACGGACTCGGCGGGGGCCCGGACCGGTTCGCTGCGGCTGTTGGAGTACCACAGCGAGCCCTCGTCGTTGAGCTTGATCACGACTTGGGGGAACCAGGCGGTGAGCACCTTGGCGGCGGCGGCCGGATCGTCGCGGCCGGTCAGGACCTTGGCCTGGTCGGCGTTGGCGAACAGCAGCTTGGCGTTCTGGGTCCACTCCAGGAACGGCTCGGCGCCGGTGCGCTCCAGCGGGGCCGAGGAGGCGCAGTCGACCGAGACGGTCATCCCGGCCCGGCCGGCCATCTCCAGGGCCGCCAGCCCGGCCTCGCGGGAGCCCTCGTTGATCAGGGTGTAGCCCGACAGGTGGAGGTGGCCGCCCTGGGCGAACAGGTCGCGGGGGAGGTCCTCGGCGGACAGCGCCGCGTTGGCGCCGGGGTCGGAGAGCATGGTGCGCTCGCCCTTGTGGGTGACGAGCACCACGCAGGTGCCGGTGGGGCGCTCGGGGTCCATGACGAGGCGGGCGTCGACGCCGTACCCCATGAGCTCCATGTCGCGGTTGCGACCGGTGATGTCGGCGCCGCGGCGGCCGATGAAGGCCACCTCGGCGCCCTCCACCGCCAGCCAGGAGGCGATGTTGGCCCCCGACCCCCCGCCGTGCATCGTGACCACGGCCGGCGTGTCGCTGGCCCGGGCCAGCGGATAGCGAGCCCGCGCGACCGCGTCGGTCATGAGATCGCCCACCACGACCACCCGCGTCATGATGTCCACCGCCTTGTGACTTCGATGCCGAACGTGCTTAGGGGACCGCGAAAAACCTAACAGTTCCCGGCCTGGATGGGAGGGCCGGATCGGACACGGGACCGCAGTCGATGCACAAGCGTTGCGCTAACCCACCCGGCTGGTCCGACATGTGGGATTCGCGTCTACCCTCGGGACTGTGGAGGCTCAATATCCCGCCCACTGGGAGGCGGACGTCGTCCTGTCCGACGGCGGCACCGCGCACGTGCGCCCGATCCGGCCCGCCGACGCCGACCGGCTCAGGACCTTCTACTCCCGGCTGTCCGAGGAGTCGATCTACTTCCGCTTCTTCGGCCCCCGCCCCCGCCTGTCGGACCGGGAGGTGACCCGCTTCACCAACGTCGACTACGTGGACCGGGTCGCGCTGATCGCGACGATCGGCACCGAGATGGTGGCCGTGATCCGCTACGACCGGATCGACGCGGAGGAGGCGGAGGTGGCCTTCCTCGTCGAGGACGCCCACCAGGGCCGCGGCGTCGCCTCGGTCCTGCTGGAGCACCTGGCCGAGACCGCCCGCGAGAACGGCATCGCCCGGTTCGTCGCCGACGTGCTGCCCGCCAACCAGAAGATGATGGGCGTGCTCAAGCAGGCCGGCTACACCGCGCAGAGCCGCTTCGCCGACGGCGTGGTGCGGATGACCCTCGACCTCACCCCGACCGAGACCTCCCAGGCGGTGACCGCCTCCCGCGAGCACCGGGCCGAGGCGCGCTCCATCGAGCGGCTGCTGACCCCCGGCTCGGTGGCGGTGGTCGGCGCGGGCCGCGAGCCCGGCGGCGTCGGCCAGACCGTGCTGCGCAACCTGCTCGGCGCGGACTTCACCGGCCCGGTCTACCCGGTCCACCGCGAGGCGCGGGCCGTCGCGGGGGTCCGGGCCTACCCGAGCGTGACGGCCATCGACGGCGAGGTGGACCTCGCGGTGCTGGCCGTACCGGCCGACGGGGTGATCGACGTCGTCAAGGAGTGCGCGGAGAAGGGCGTGCGCGGGCTGATCGTGGTCTCCTCCGGGTTCGGCGAGACCGGACCGGAGGGGCGGGCCCGGCAGGACGAGCTGGTCCGCATCGCCCGCGCGTACGGCCTGCGCGTCGTCGGCCCCAACTGCCTCGGCATCGCCAACACCGACCCGGCCGTCCGGCTGAACGCCACCCTCGCCGCGACCGTCCCCGGCCGGGGCAGGGTCGGCTTCTTCAGCCAGTCGGGCGCGCTGGGCACGGCGCTGCTGCAGCGGGTCGCCCAGCGCGGTATGGGCATCTCCTCGTTCGTCTCCGCGGGTAACCGCGCCGACGTGTCCGGCAACGACCTGCTGCAGTACTGGGAGGAGGACGCCGCCACCGACGTGATCCTGCTCTACCTGGAGTCGCTGGGGAACCCGCGCAAGTTCGCCCGGCTGGCCCGGCGGATCTCCCGGCGCAAGCCGATCGTGGTGGTCAAGAGCGGCGGCACCACCCAGGGCGTGCCCATCGGCCACGCCGCCCAGGTCCTCGGCCTGCCCGACACCGCGCTCAGCGCGCTGTTCGAGCAGGCCGGGGTGATCCGGGTGGACGACCTGATCCAGCAGTTCGACGTGGCGCAGCTCCTGGCCCACCAGCGCTGCCCGCCGGGCCGCGGGTCGGCCTGGTCGGCAACTCCGACGCGCTGGCGCTGCTGGCCGTGGACGCGTGCGTGCGCGCGGGGCTGGAGCCCCGGCCGCCGGTGAACCTCGCGCGCGCGCCGGGCCGCCGAGTTCGGCGCGGCCCTGGCCTCCCTGCTCCCGGAGGTGGACGCGGCGGTCGCGGTCTACATGCCGCCGATCCCGGGCCGGGCCGCGGAGGTCGCCGCGGAGCTGCTGCGCGTCGCGCGCGAGGGCGGCAAGCCGGTGCTGGCCACCTTCGAGGGGCAGCTCGGCATGCCTCCGGAGCTGCGGGTCGGCGCGGAGGTGCCCGAGCGGGGCTCCATCCCCTCCTACGCGGCGCCCGAGGAGGCGGTCCGCGCCCTGGCCCACGTCGTGCGGTACGCGCGCTGGCGGGAGCGGCCCCCCGGCGTGCCGGTGGAGGAGCTCGACGTCGACGCCGCCGCCGCACGAGGGCTCGTCGAGCGGCTGCTGGCGGCCCGCCCGGAGCGGACCCGTCCGGC
>NZ_CDRNDK010000468.1:0-4699 GCF_977012225.1 Planomonospora algeriensis
TCTCCGACTCAGCCTGAGACCGATTCGGTGATCTCGCCCGGGTGACCGCCGCCCGCACGCTCTCGCTGGCGGTGGGCGGCTGGTCCCCGGTCGTGCTGGTGCTGGCCGGCGCCCCCTGGCTGCTGTCCGAGGGGGCCGGCCCCGGCGTTATCCTGGGCGCCCTGGCCTACGTCACGCAGTCGCTGGCCCCGGCCCTGGACAACCTCGTGGAGGGCCTGGGCGTCAGCGGGGTCCGGTTGTGGGTCTCCCTCGACCGCATCGCGGAGCCGGCGCGGACCGGCGGCGGCCGGCCTCGCGGCCCGGAGGCCCGGCTCCCGGCCGCGGACGGGGGGATCGAGCTGCGCGGGGTGACGTTCGCCTACGGGCCGCACGCCGAACCCGTGATCGCCGGCCTCGACCTGTCCGTCCCCGACGGGGACCACCTCACCGTGGTCGGTCCCAGCGGCATCGGCAAGTCCACGCTGGCCGCGCTCGTCGCGGGCGTGCTCCGGCCGGACGCGGGCGAGGTCCTGGTCGGCGGCGTGCCCGCCGACCGGCTCGACCCGGCCGAGCGGGTGCTCATCCCCCAGGAGGCCTACGTCTTCCGGGGGTCCCTCATGGAGAACCTGACCTACCTCGCGCGGGCCGGCGACGGGGAGGCGGACGGGGCGGTGGACGGGGCGGTGGCGGTGCTCGGCCTGGCCGGGCTGGTGGAGCGGCTGGGCGGCTACCGCGCCGAGATCCGCCCCGCCCTGCTCTCCCCGAGCGAGCGCCAGCTGGTCGCGCTGGTCCGGGCCTACCTGGCCCCGGCCCGCCTGGTCGTCCTGGACGAGGCGACCTGCCATCTCGATCCGGCGGCCGAGGCCGCGCGGAGGAGGCGTTCGCCCGCCGCGGCGGCACGCTCCTCGTCGTCGCCCACCGGCCCGCCTCCGCTCTGCGCGCCCGGCGCGTCCTCGTCATGGACGGCGTGCGCGTGCGGCTGGGGACGCACGAGGAGCTGCTCGCCGCGTCCCCCCTCTACGCCGGCCTCGTCGGCCGGTGGGACCCCCGTAGCGCCGACGCCGAGGCGCCGTCCGGCCCCCGGCCGGACGCGTCCTCCGGGCACGCGGCCTGACATCGCCCCGGACGTCCAGGAGCCGATCAGATGACCTACCCCCCCGCCGAGCGGCAGCCGATCACCGACCACCTCCACGGGCACGCCGTACCGGTGGCTGGAGGATCCGGCGAGCCCGCGGACCCGTGCCTGGCTGGCCGCCCAGGACGCCCTGTGGCGCTCCCGCGCCGCGGCTCTGCCCGGCCGTGAGCGCTGGCACGCCCGGGTGGCCGCGCTCGGCTCCGCCGGAACGGTCACGCCGCCGCTGTGGCGCGGGGAACGCCGTTTCCTCCTGCGCCGCACGGCCGGGCAGGAGCACCCGGTGCTGTACGCCGCCGGCCCGGACGGGACGGAGGAGGCGCTGGTCGACCCGGGCATGATCGATCCCTCCGGGCTGACCGTCCTGGACCGGTGGCAGCCCGACCTCACCGGGCGGCTGCTGGCCTACCAGCTGTCGCGGGGCGGGGACGAGCGGTCGGAGCTGCGCGTCATGGACGTCGGCACCCGGCGGACCGTGGACGGCCCGATCGACCGCTGCCGCTACGCCCCGGTGGTCTGGCTCCCGGACGGCAAGGCGTTCTTCTACGTCCGCGACCGGCGGGTGTGCCTGCACCGGCTCGGCACGCCCGCCGACGACGACGTCGTGATCCGCGCCGAGCCTCGCTCCTACGGCCTGGGCTCCAGCCACGACGGCCGCTGGCTGACGGTCTCGGCGCCGGCCGGGGCCGGCAACGACCTCTGGCTGGCCGACCTGGCCGCCTCCCCGCCCGAGCGGCCCGGCCTGCGGGTGGTGCAGGAGGGGGCGGACGCGACCACGGTGCCCGCCGTGGGCCGCGACGGCCGGCTGTACCTGCTCACCACGGTGGACGCGCCCACGGGCCGGCTGTGCGTCGCCGATCCGGCCGACCCCGGCCCCGGGGGCTGGCGGGAACTGGTCGGCCCGGACCCCGAGGCGGTGATCTCCGACTTCGCGGTCCTCGACGGCCCCGGCCGCCCGGTGCTCCTCGTCGGCCGGACCCGGCACGCGATCAGCGAGATCGACGTGCACGACCCGGTCACCGGCGAGCGGCTGGGAGAGGTCCCGCTGCCCGGGCTCGGCACCGCGGGCCGGATGTCCGCGCGCCCCGAGGGCGGCTGCGAGGTGTGGTTCTCCTACACCGACGGCGTCACGCCGGGCGGTGTGCACCGCTACGACGCGCGCACCGGGCGGACCTCGCTCTGGGCCGCCGCCCCCGGCGCCGTCGAGCCGCCCGAGGTGGAGGCCCGCCGGATCGTCTACGTCTCGGCCGACGGCACACCGGTGCGGATGGTCGTGCTCGCCCGGCCCGGGACCGGGCCCCGCCCGGCGATCCTGTACGGCTACGGCGGGTTCGGCATCCCGCTGACCCCCTCCTACTCCGCCTACATCCTGCCGTGGGTGGAGGCCGGGGGCGTCTTCGCGCTCGCGCAGGTGCGCGAACGGCGGCGGGGCTCGGACGAACGGCGGCGGGGCTCAGACGCGCGAGCGGTGGCGGGCCGGCCCGACCTCGCCGAGGTCGTCCGGCCAGAGCCAGCCGTCCCGCTTCGCGATCCTGATCGCCTCCACGCGGGTCCTCGCGCCGACCTTCGACAGGATCCGCGACAGGTAGTTGCGGACGGTGCCCCCGGACAGGTAGAGCCGGTCGGCGATCTCCTCGACCGGGGCCCCCTCGGCGGCCACCCTCAGGACGTCCAGCTCCCGGCAGGTCAGCGGGTTCTCCCTGGCGCTGAGCGCGGCGACGGCCAGGTCGGGGTCGATCACCTGCTCGCCGCGCGCGACCCGGCGCACGCACGCGGCGAGCTGACCGGCGGGGGTGTCCTTGACGATGAAACCGCGCGCCCCGGCGTCCAGCGCCCTGCGCAGCGCGGCCGGCGTCGCGAGGCCGGTGAGGATGACCGCCCGGCAGCCGGGGAGGGCGCGCCGCAGCTCGGCCGCGGCGGTGATGCCGTCGGTGCCGGGCAGGCCGATGTCGATCAGCGCGACGTCGGGACGGTGGCGCAGGCACGCCTCCACCACCTCGTCGCCGTGCCCCGCCTCCCCCAGTCCTCCTCCGTCGAGAGCAGGGCGACCATCGCCCCCCGAACAAGGTGCATGTCCTCAGCTATCAGGACATTTATCACGCGGAGTCTCCCTCTCACGGTGACACACGATCCGTCTCCCGGATCCCTGCGCTACCCGCTGGAACCGGCCGACTACCGCGTTACCCGGATTCGGCCCGAAGGAACGGCGAGCGCTGACCGGTTCCGGCCAGCATGTCGTTCCACCAGGCTTTATTTCCTGTTTTATTGGGGTTCGGAATGGCCCGGAGGGTGCGGAGGACGGGATTGTCGGGCGCAAGCCTTACGGTAGGGCGCGTGCCAGAGACGAACCACGAGATCACGCTGGACGCGGCCCTCAGCGAGGAGGCCGTGCTCACGACCTACCGCCGGATGTTCGCCGCGCTCGCGCGCGACAGCGGCGCGGTGGTGGACGATCCCGCCCTGGTCGACATCGCCGAGACCCTGTTCACGGCGTTCGCCGAGGCCGGGGAGGAGTGGCTGACCCACGAGCAGATGCGGCACGCCTGCCGGGCCTACCCGCTGGAGATGTTCGAGAACCGCCTGCGGGTGCTCAAGGGCCTCGGTGCGGTCCGCGAGGTCTTCCCCAAGCCCCACCAGCTCCGCTACCGGGCGTCGTTCACCAGCATGGTGGGCCTGATGTTCATCCGGCGCATGCTCCACGACGGCGGCCAGAGCGAGGTGCACCGGCTGCTCGCGCTGGAGGACCTCAACGTCGCCGACCCGCGCACGACCATGGAGGAGGCGCGCGCCAGCGCGCAGAACCTGGCGCGGGCCTTCCGGCTCTGGGCGCTGGAGCTGATCACCCTGACCGCCGGCACCATCGAGGAGCTCCGGGAGCAGGCGCCCACGCTCTGGGGCACCGAGGAGATCGCCCGGCGCGCGCAGAGCCTGCACGCCACCATCCTGACCCACTGGCCCGCTCTCGACCGCACCTGCACCGAGCTGCGGGCGGCGATCTACTCCTACAGCGACGCCTCCCGCCGCGCCGCCGGGCGGCTCGCCGAATCCGCGGGCACGACGAGGAACCTGACGCTGCTGCCCGCCGAGACCTGGCGGACGTTCGCCCAGACGGCGGGCAAGGAGCGCCTGGCCGTGGTGCTCGACGGCTTCGTCTTCGACGCCCCGGCCCCCTGGCACGATCCCGCGGCGATCGTCCGCGCGGTCGACGAGAGCCCCCGCCCCGCACCCGTCCAGCCCACCCCTCCGCGCCCCGCGCTGCCCGACCCCGGCCCGGCGGACTCCTACAGAGCCCGGCGCCGACGGGCTCGACCGCCTGGCCTCGGTCGCCGAGACCGCGCTCGGCGGGCGCTCCTCGGCCCGGCTGGAGGAGCTGCTCACCGCCGACGGCGAGTGGGTCTCGGTCCGCCGCCTGCTCGCCGACCTCGTCGCCGCCGACCTGCGTCCCGAGTCGCCCTACCGCCTGCGCTGGTCCGACGGCCTGTCCGCCGAGCCCGGGGCCGAGCCCGCCTGGCTCTCCCACGGCCTGCTGGAGAGGGTCGGCCATGACGCCTGACGGCACCGGCGCGCCCGGGGCCGCCGCGTCCGAGG
>NZ_CDRNDK010000469.1:0-4682 GCF_977012225.1 Planomonospora algeriensis
AGTTCAACCTGCAGATCCGTGCACTAGGCCGGACACACATCTGCGGAACGCAGGTTCTGGTCTCGGCCATCTTCACCGAGGGACTCGATGATGACCAAGACCTGTGGTCGCTGGGCTTCAGCGCCATGTGGATCAAGGGTGCGGACCTCGATGCCCTCGCCCGAATCTTCCATCTGGACCTCGCCACCCGGACCCCGTGCTACCTAAGCGAGATTCTCGACCACCACCTCAACGACGAATCCCGCTGGGTGGCCGAGGTCAACGGCTGGATGGGCATCGTGCCGGCGCACGGCCACGGCGAGTTCCTGCGCTCCGTCACCGAAGGCGGCCGCCAAGCCCTCGGCCTCCTCATGGACATCAACCACAACGCCTACTTCGATTACGCCCGCGACGGCCACACGGTCGTCTCCTTCGACCCGCTCTCGCCGGAGAACTGGATACGGTCCGGCGACGACCCGCACGCGCTCGATCACCTGATGGAGGGACTGCGCTTCCAGATCAGCGATGGCGACGTCCTCGACAATCCCGCGGAGGGGCCAGAGAGTATCAGCTCGGCCTTGGCACTGATCGGGCGCATCACGGAAACCGACATCGCCACCGACTGGTTCCTGGCGCAGCACTCACGCATCAGGCCCACCTCCTGACGGCTCGCGCCCCGAACAGGAGTGCGCTGCTGGCTGGCAGTCCTGGGACACCTCCGCCGTGACCTATTGGAGGCCGGAGAACAGCTGACCGCCTTTGCCACAGACACGCCTTTCCTTGCGCGGCTGAACCCGTGCAGTTTCGGCCTCACCTGACACACGTTCGGGTGAACATGTGCGCTTTGCTGAAGGCCTTGTTGGAGGTCAGGATGATGGAGCCCTTCTCATACCGCTTGGAGATCATCTGGAAGACGAGGTTGGCCTCGTCGCGATCCAGCGGCAGGTAGCCGACCTCGTCCAGGACCAGGACGTGCGGGCGCAGGTAGGTGCGCAGCTTGCTGGTCAGCCGGCCGATCGCATCAGCGGCCTTGAGCTGGCGGACCATGTCGTCCAGCGTGGTGAAGTAGATGGTGAAGCCGGCGCGGCAGGCGGCCACCGCCAACGCCACCGCGATGTGGGTCTTGCCCACCCCGGGCGGGCCCAGCAGCGCGGCGTTGGCCTTGGCCTCGACGAAGGCGAGCGTGGCCAGGTCGCGGACCCGGCGCGGGTCGAGCTCGGGCTGGTAGGAGAAGTCGTACTCCTCGATGCTCTTGTGGTGCGGCATCTTGGAGATGCGCAAGGCATGGCGCAGCCGGCGCTCCTCGCGGACGGCGAGCTCTTCTTCCAGCAGCAGGTCCAGGAAGTCGAGATAGCCCATCTGGGCGGCGTCGGCGCGCGACAGATGGACCGGCAGGGCCTCGGCCAGGTGGGGCAGGCCGAGCTTGGCGGCGGTGGCGCGGATGCGGGTGGTGACCAGCTCGCTCACGGTGATGGGTGTCCTTCTACGGTGTCGTCGGGGTGGTGAACGGGCCGGTTCCGGTGATCTGGTCGTAGACCGCCAGCGGCCGTCGGCCGACGGTGATCTGGGCGGCATCGGCGCGGGCGAGCAGGAACCGCAGGGCCGCGGACGGCTTGTCCGGTTGCCGGGTGCGCGGGGCGGGCGGGTCCTCGTGGCTGGTGGTGGTGGCGCGGGTGTGCCCGTCGGGCAGGGCCTTCCAGTGGTCGGGATCGACGACGTGAGCGCCGCGGCCGACAGCGCGGGGGTGCACGGCCAGCAGTGTCACGCCGTGCTCGTCGGGAACGGTCGCGTGCAGGCTGATGGTGGCGGCCGAGGCGCGCACCTCGACCAGCTGGCGGTGGAAGACCTTGGTGGCGGGCACGGAGTACAGGTTGGCCTCGAAGGCGACCAGGCAGTCCTTGCCGACGTGGCGCAGGTGCCGGTTGACCACGTGATAGGGACGGGCCGGCAGCGGGCGCAGCGCGGCGTGGTCACGGGCGGCGCGCACGCCGATCACCTCGCCGTGCGTGCCGTGGGTGCGGCGGCGGCGCAGCGGCACCCAGGCCAAGAACGCCTCGTCCAGCTCGTGCAGGGAGGAGAACGCCCGTCCGGCCAGGACGTGATCGCGCACGATCCGTACCTGGCGTTCGACGCGGCCCTTGCCGGTGGGCCGGTAGGCGGCCAGCACGTCGATGGTGAAGTCGTAGTGCCCGGCGAAGGCCACCGCCTCCGGATGCAGGGGAACGGCCTGGCCGGGGGCGACGTGCCGGCGGATCACGGTCTTGGTGCGGTCGTAGACGATCGAGCCGGGGACCCCGCCGAAGTGCGCGAACGCGCGCCGGTGGCAGGCCCAGAAGGTGGCCAGGTCCATGCTGGTGGTGAAGCAGCAGAACGGATCACGTGAATACGACAGCACCATGTGGAAGGAGTAGACCTTCGTGATGCCCATGTGGGCGAGGACGGCACCCTCGTCGCCCCAGTCGACCTGGGCCTGGGCGCCGGGCACGACCTCGAAGCGGCGGTGCAGCCGGGCCAGTTCGCTGGGGGTGTAGCCGAGCTCGGCGGCGATGCGTGGGCGGGCTTCTTGCAGGTAGAGCTTGACCCGCTGGTAGTTGCCGGTGAAGCCGTACTCCTCCACCAGGCGCTCGTGGATGACCGTGCCCTTCAGAAGGATCTCCGCGCGCAGCCACGCATCGATGATCGGCGCGTAGGGAGGGATCACCTGGTTACGGCGTCCAGGTCGCGGGGCGGCTGTCGGAGGTGCGGCAGAGGCGTCTTCCTCGAGGTATTTCTTGACCGTCCGCCAGTTCAGCCCGGTCTCCCGGGCGATCTCCGACAGGGTGGCTCCGGCGTCCCGCAGCGCTCGGAAGCGGCGCAGCTCAAGCCATCGCTCGGCTTCCAGCACCATCGGCCACCCCCAGGACGGTCATCACTCCCTGGAAGCCTTTCTGCTGCTCAGTCCGCTACCGCGCCGACACGCTGGCGTATCTCTGCACGTTTACTTGTACCTGCCTCTGCACTTGAAGTCGTACGCCGACAGCTCAAGCAGGGACCACACGGCCTGCTGCCCGACGTTGCGGCCTCGCCGTTCGGTGTTGCTGCCGATGTAGCCGGCCACGAACTGGGCGAACAACGTGCCGACCGAGCCGAGCATCCGCTCGATGTGGCCCTTCTGCCAGCCCGACGCGCCGTGGACGGGCTGCAGGTTGATCCCTAGAAAACTGCAGGAGGAGCGGAAGTTGCGGGAGATGAACACCTTCCCCTGGTCGACCACGATCGTCTCGGGGACGATGACCGGGCGGGCCGCGGCGTGCCCCAGCCGCGCGTCGATGTCCAGCAGCCGCTGCCAGGGCAGCGCCGAGCGAGACATCGCCAGCGCCTGCGCCCAACCGGGACGCATCGGCTCGGGCGTGACGGTGCGGGCCAGCAGCACGCTGGCGTCCACCGACTTCGTCGTCGGGCGCAGCACCGCCGCCGTCACGGTCCTGGTCGCAACATCGATCACACCGGTCAAATCGACCCGACCGACCACTCCGTCGTCCAGCCGCACCAGCACATCCAGCGGGGTGGAGTCCATCTGCATCACCTCGCCCGGCGCCCACGCGTCCACCTCGCTGAACGGGCCGTCCGGGCGAGCCGCCAGCGAGCGGCGGGTGCGGGCCGACCCGATGGTGTGCTTGCCCGCCGATAACCTGTCCAGCAGCCGATAGAGGCTGCGCCGGGACGGCAGCTTCACTGCCCCGGGCCCATGCGCGGCCTCCAGGATCTGCTCGGTCCGCCAAAACAGGAACGTCGCCGTCCGCGAGGACTCCTGCGTGGCTTCACCGATCGCCTGGCGCATCGCCTCCACCACCGCTTGGTCCACCCGACCATGCGGGGAGACCGGCTTGTCGACCCGGTGATCGACCATTCCGACCACGCCGCGAGCCTCGTAACGGCGCCGCCGTTTGGCGATCGCGCTCGCCGTCACCGGCCTGCCCGCCGCAGTCAGTTCCGCGGCCTTGGCCTGCTCCCGCCGGGTCAACGACACGCAGGCCGGGTCGTACTCCGGTTTCGGCCGGGTCCCCTCCGGGGCGTGCGGTGGAACACCGTGCAGCACCTCGACGATGTGCCGTTCCCACCACAACGCCTCCTGCGCCACCGTCTCGGATAGCCCGTCCAACGGAGTCGTGGCAGGAACGCGGGAACGGGACGAGCCGGTGACAATCTCGACGTCCTCGGCCGTCTGCAACTCGACCAGGGCCATGTCGGTGACCATGCCGTCGGTGTCGGCCAACCGCACCTCTGTGCCCAGCACCGCGATCACCGTGCGCAGCTTCCCCGCCACCCGTATCCGGTCACCGATCGCCAGGCCCGCAGGCCGCTGCGGCCGGTTTCTTGCGCTCACCCGCGACCGCCCTTCGGCCGAGCGGCCCGCACCAGCGTCGTCGGGCTCAATCGCTCCCGGTCCAGATCGGCGACCAACTCGCCGCACCACATCAGATGAAACAACGCCGGCAGCACCGCCAACCGATCTCCCACCACCTCGGCCCCGGCCAGCAGAGGTGCCGGGAGGGTGAACACTTCCCGCAGCCGGTCGACGATGTCTGCGCGGCCGGCGCACCGCGGATGCCGGTAGCGGGCCAACCACCGGACGTTTGCCCGCAGAACCGGATCGATCTCGCCCAGCCCCTCTGTGCCAAGCTCAAGTGAGACAAACAGGGACTAAGTGCCTTAACTGACAT
>NZ_CDRNDK010000470.1:0-4659 GCF_977012225.1 Planomonospora algeriensis
CCGTACCGCGCGGTGAGGCGCCGTCCGCCCAGGCCAGGCCGTCCGGCGGCGTGAGGCCGTCGGGGGAGGGGGAGCCCGTCAGGAGGGACGAGGCCGTCCGGGGGAGGGAGGCCGCCCTCCGGCGGGGAGAGCGGGCCGGAGGGCGGGCCCGCCTCCCGCGGAGACGGGGCGGGAGGCGGAGCGGGAGAGCGCGGCTCCGACGGGGCGGGCGCCCTCGACCAGCGCTTCAGCAGCGCCTACGTCTGCAGGCGCCTGCCCCGCGGCGACTGGCGCCACTCCTACTGCGTACAGGTGTGGGAGGACTTCAGGCGGACCAACGGCCTGCCCTGAACGGCCTGCCCTGACAAGACCCGATCCCCGCGCCGGACGATTCGCCGCCCGCAGGCCGGCGGCTCCGCGGTCCTCCTCACCCGGGGGGCGGAGAGAGGGACGGGAGGGCGGCGACGGCGGCCTCGCGGTCCACCCCGGTGGCCTCCAGCAGGTCGACGACGACGGACCGCAGCTGGGCGGTCATGGCGTCGGTGGAGAGCCCCGACCGGCCGGGGGGCAGCTCGGCCAGCCGGGCCGCCACCCCCATGACCGCGGCCCTGGTCCCGTCGGGCGGGCGACCGGCCGCGAGCTCGTCGCGGAACAGGAGCACCGCGTCGGCGAGCTCCCGCAGGGCCACCGGGAACGCGGGAGACGGCGACTCCGCCTGGCTCAGGGCGACGAGGGCCCGCCGGGACAGCACCCGCATGTTCCGCAGCGCGTGGTCGACCGGCACCCAGGCCGTCTCGTACCTGAGGAACCGCTGGCGCCGGCGGCGGCGCAGCGGCGCGATGGCCGTGATCTCCCGGCCCGTCTCCAGCGCCTGGCCGAACGCCTCCACCGAGGACTGGGTCCCCCTGGCCTCCTCCAGCACGGCCGAGGCACGCTCCGGATCGCCCTGCTCCATGGCCTCCGCCGTACCGCTGAGCGCGGCGGCCAGCGCCTCGAGGACGGCCTCGGCATGCCGGTGCACGATGGCGGCCGGGCTGGCGGGCAGCAGCGCGACGGCGGCGATGCCCAGCACCCCACCGATCAGCGCGTCGACCATGCGGTCCAGCCCTCCGGTGTCGCCGGGCGGCAGCAGGGTGGCGACCAGGACCGCCGACGACCCCGCCTGCAGCACGATCAGCGTGCCGCTGTCCAGCAGCACCGCGGTGCCCATCGCCAGGGCGACGACGAGGGCGATCTGCCAGGGCCCGGAACCGATCTGCAGGATCAGCAGGTCGCCGACGCCCACCCCCAGGCTCACCCCGGCGACCAGCTCGGCGGCCCGCCGCAGCCGCTGGCCGACGGCCACGCCGATGCAGACCACCACGGCGATCGGCGCGAAGAAAGGACGCGCGTGGCCGAACAGATCCGTGGCCACGACCCACGCGAGCCCGGCCGCCACGGAGCACTGGACGATCGAAGGGCCCATGAAGGCCAGCCGCCGCAGCCGGCCCCGCACATCGACCTCCACGCACCCTCCTCCTGACGTGCTCTTCCCGCAGATGCTGCCACACCGGCCCGGCACACCGGCCGACGAGTACCGCGCCGATCCCCGGGTAGCCGAGGGCGGGTCAGGACGGGCGACGGAGGGGGACGGACGTGGGAAACGGGGCCGGGGCGGGACCGGAGCGGCTGCGGGAGGTCGCCCGCGAGGTCTTCGGATGGGAGGACCTGCGCGACGGCCAGCTCGAGGCCATGCGCCACCTGCTGGACGGCGGCGACGCGCTCGTGGTCATGCCGACCGGCAGCGGGAAGTCGGCCGTCTACCAGGTGCCCGCACTGCTGCTCGACGGGCCCACGGTCGTCGTCTCACCGCTGATCGCCCTCCAGCGCGACCAGGTCGCGGGCCTCGCCGAGACCGACGCGGGAGGGGCCGTCGCGGTCAACTCCGCGCAGTCCGGCGGCGAGGCCTCCCTGGAGGCCGTACGGGCGGGCCGCGCCGAGTTCGTCTTCCTCTCGCCCGAGCAACTCGCCAAACCCGAGACCGTGGACCGGCTGCGCGCCGCGAGGCCCTCGCTGATCGCCATCGACGAGGCGCACTGCGTCTCCGCCTGGGGGCACGACTTCCGCCCCGACTACCTGCGGCTCGGCCAGGTCGTCGAACGGCTCGGCCACCCGCCTGTGGTGCGCTGACCGCCACCGCCACCCCGGCGGTCCGCGAGGAGATCACGGCGTCGCTGGGCCTGCGGGACGCGCTCCACGTGGTGCGGGGGTTCGACCGGCCCAACCTCGGCTTGGAGGTCCGCCGCTTCGTCACCGACGAGGACCTGCGGCGCGCGCTCGTGGAGGACGCCGCCACCCGCACCGGCCTCGGCCTGGTCTACGTCGCCACCCGCCGCGCCGCCGAGGAGTACGCCGAGGCGCTCCGGGAGGCGGGCCGCAGGGTCGAGCCGTACCACGCGGGCCTGAAGGCGGCCGACCGGCACCGCGTCCACGAGATGTTCCGCGACGACGAGCTGGACGTCGTCGTGGCGACCTCGGCGTTCGGCATGGGCATCGACAAGCCCGACGTGCGGTTCGTGCTGCACGCCGCCCCGCCGGAGTCGCCCGACTCCTACTACCAGGAGATCGGCAGGGCCGGGCGGGACGGGGAACCCGCCGCCGCCGTGCTGTTCTACCGGCCCGAGGACCTGGGACTGCGCCGGTTCTTCGCCGGAGGCAGGGCCGACGAGGAGCTCCTGCTGCGGATCGCGACGCTGATCCGCGGGCACGGCGGCACCGTGCCCGCCCGCGAGCTGCGTGAGGTGCTCGACGTCGGCGCCACCCGGCTGACCCGGGCGGTGAACCTGCTGGAACGCGCGGGCGCCGTCGAGGTCACCGCCGAGGGCGACCTGCGCGCGGTCCCCGGCGGGCCCGATCCGGAGAGCGCCGTGGAGACGGCGGTGGAACTGGAGGAGACCCGCCGCCGCATCGACGACTCGCGCATCGACATGATGCGCGCCTACGCCGAGACCACCGGGTGCCGCCGCCGGTTCCTGCTGGAGTACTTCGGCGAGCCGTACGAGCGGGCCTGCGGGGACTGCGACACCTGCCGGGCCGGTGTCGCCGAGGCCCCCGAGGTCGACGACGGCCCATTCGCGATGCACGCCCGGGTACGGCACAGCGCCTGGGGCCCGGGAACGGTGATGAGCCGGGAGAACGACCGGGTCACCGTTCTGTTCGAGGAGGTCGGTTACAAGACGCTCTCCCTGGAGGCCGTCGAGCGCGACCACCTGCTGGTGGCCGGTTGAGGAGGAACCGTCAGCGGGATCGATGGGCGCGACCCGGGGGAACACCCGCGGAGCGGGATGCGGACAGGGGCCAGGGCCGCGCGGACGGCCTCAGTCGTCCCCGAAGACCTCGGCGGTGGCGGTGGCGGTGGCCGCGCGGGTCACCCAGGCGGTCAGGACCTCGGGGTCGGTGCAGGAGGCGATCCGCTCACGCTGGGAAGCGCTCGGCGTGAGCCCGCGGGTCTCCAGGATCAGGACCAGCATCTCCGCTTTCGTGTGCACCTCCGTGTGCGCCTTCGTGCGTGCCTCTGCGATGGCCTCCCGCCGTCGCATGAGCCGCTCGATGCCGCTCTCGGTCTCCGGGGTGAGGGTGCTCATGATCTCCTCCAGCCGTGCGCGGACCGGCTCCGCGAGATGTCCATAAAGGTAATCGTAATAAACAGGGCCCCGCTCGTCCTCGACCTCGGCCATGGCGGTTCCCACCGTGGCCACGACGTCGAAGTCGTCGCTGTGCGCGATCGCGCACAGCACGGCGAGCTCCGGGGAGGCCAGCACGTCCTCGGTGGTGCGGGGGAGGGGGAGCTGGTCGGGGCCGACGACGACCGGGCGGAGCAGCATGCACGAGTCGGTCGGCATGATCGGCCGGTCGTAGCGGGCGGCGACGGCCTTGTTGAGGCAGACCACGACGAGGAGCACCGCGCACCGGTGCCGCCCCATCAGGCCGCCGACGTAGGCCGCCCAGGACCAGACCTTCCGGTCGTCCCACGCTCGCTGGACCTCCACGATCACGAAACGCCGGCCGCCGCCGGGACCCTCGACCGAGATGACCGAGTCCGCCATGTACTCGGCGGGCAGCCGCTCGTTCAGCTCCACCGACTCGAGGCGGGCGTCGTGGTATCCGTCCGGCTGGGCTTTCAGCCCCAACGCGAGGAGCTCCAGGGCGAAGGCGGGACGGCGTCTGGTCATCTCCAGGGGCATCTCGTGCTCATGGCCGGGGGACACGGCTCTCCCTTCAAAAGGTAATCATTACTTTACTCTCCGTGTCGAGTGGTGTTGCCCGATGGGGCTGCGGCCCCGATCCGGAAGGAGCGGATCGGGATGGGCGGCGTCGTCAGTGGAAGACGCTCCGTCGCTCGCGACGACGGATGAGCGAGTATCCGGACGCGGGACCAGCCGGGTCGCCGTGTCTCAACGGTCCGGATCGGATGATGGGAAGGAAACCGCTGACGAACCTCGCTCCAAGGGGCGGCATGGCGTCAGCGCCGGTGTTGAGAGCAGCCCGAAGCGATCGGGCACAGAAAAAAGCCCCAAGCTCTCGGCCAAGACCGTGAGCTGGGGCTTGTCTCCCGTTCGACCGGGATGAAGCCGGTCGTGGAGCGTGGTGGACGATACAGGGATTGAACCTGTGACCTCTTCCGTGTCAGGGAAGCGCTCT
>NZ_CDRNDK010000471.1:0-4633 GCF_977012225.1 Planomonospora algeriensis
GGCCGGGACGCGGCGGCGGTGGGCGCCGCGCGCAGCGCCCACGCGAGGAGGAGCACGCCCAGCCCGGCCACGGCGGTCACCGTCAGGCGCCGCCGTCGGGCAGCCAGACGAACAGCGTCTGGAGGACGAGCAGGGGGTTCACCGAGGGGCCTACCGGGTCACTTGGACCGGCCGACGACCGTGACCAGGGCGACGACCACGAAGGCCACGAAGGCCAGCACCAGCAGGAGCTTGAACAGCCCGAACACGGCGGGCAGCACGAGCCCGAACACCACGTAGAGCGCGAGGAGGACGCCCAGGACTGCCATCACGATACGAGCCATGGGTCCACCGTACGCCGGAGATCGGCCCGGTGCGCGGCGGGCCGCATAACGATGGCGCATAACGATGGCGCATAACGCGGGCGCATAACGCGGGCGCGCCGGGGTCTTACGGGCCGGTGACGGTTTCCTCCGGAGCGGGCCGCGCGGGCCTACCGTGGGGCCATGAGCGCGCGGATTCTGGTGGTCGAGGACGATCCGACGGTGGCCGAGGTCGTGGCCCGCTACCTCGAACGCGACGGGCATCGCGTCGAGTGCGTCGGAGACGGGGCCGAGGCGCTCCGGCGGGCGCTGTCGGACCCGCCCGACCTGCTCGTGCTCGACCTGATGCTGCCCAAGCTGGACGGCCTGGCGGTCTGCAGGAAACTCCGGGAGCACCGGCCGGTCCCAGTGATCATGCTGACCGCGCTGGGTGAGGAGATCGACCGGGTGGCCGGCCTGGAGACCGGCGCCGACGACTACGTCACCAAGCCGTTCAGCCCCCGCGAACTGGCGCTGCGCGTCCAGTCGGTGCTGCGGCGGGCGCGCGGCGCGTCGATGCCGACGGGCACGGGCGTGCTGCGGGACGGCGATCTGGTGGTCGACGTGGGCGCGCACGAGGTACGGCTCGACGGCGCGCTGGTCACGCTGACCGCCCGCGAGTTCGACCTCCTGGCCCACCTGATGCGCAACCCCCGCCAGGCGTTCAGCCGCTCCACCCTGCTCGACCAGGTCTGGGGCTGGTCGTTCGGGGACTCCTCCACGGTGACCGTCCACGTCCGCCGCCTCCGCGAGAAGATCGAACCGGACCCGACCGCGCCCCGCCGCATCGTCACCGTCTGGGGCGTCGGCTACCGCTACGAGCCCGCGGACCTGCCGTGATCCCCGAGATCGTGGAGATCGCCGTGGTCACCGCCGGCCTCGGCCTGCCGGTCGCGTTCGCCGGGCTGGGCGCCATGCACCTGCTCCGGGAGCGGTCGATCGGGACGATGCTCGCGGTGCTCGCCGCGGTCCCCGTCGTGGTGACGGTGGCGGGCGTCGCGGCGATCACCATGAGGATGATCATCGAGGGCGGCTCCCGGGACATCGTGCTCAGCGTGGTCGTGATCGGGGGCCTGGTCGGCCTGGGCGTGGCGGCGGTGCTCGCCCGGCGCGTCGTGGCCGCCAGCCGCAGGCTCGTCGGCGCCGTGCACGACGTGTCCGAATCGGGGGAGTTCACGCCGCCCCGCGGCCTCCCGGCCGAGCTCGCACGATCGCCGCCGCCCTCGACGAGGCCTACCGGCGGATCCGCCTCGGCCGCGAGCGCGAGCGCGCGCTGGAGGGCGCCCGCCGCGAGCTCGTCGCCTGGGTCAGCCACGACCTGCGCACCCCGCTGGCCGGGATGCGCGCCATGGCCGAGGCCCTGGAGGACGGCGTGGTCTCCGACCCGGAGACGGTGAACCGCTACCACGCCCAGATCCGGCTGGAGGTGGACCGGCTCTCCGGGATGGTCGACGACCTGTTCGAGCTGTCCAGGATCCACGCGGGCGCGCTGCGCCTGTCCCGCCGCCGGATCGGCCTCGGCGACCTGGTCGCCGACGCGCTGGCGGGGGTGGAGCCGCTGGCCCGGGCGAAGGGGGTACGGCTGGCGGGCTCCGTCGATCCGGTGGTGCCCGTCCAGGCGGACGCGGGGGAGCTCTCCCGGGCTCTGCGCAACCTGGTGGTCAACGCGATCCGGCACACCCCGGCCGACGGCACGGTCTCGGTCCGCGCGACCGCGGAGGGCGGACAGGCCCGCCTGTCGGTGACCGACTGCTGCGGCGGGATCCCGGCGGAGGACCTGCCCCGGGTCTTCGACGTGGCCTTCCGCGGGGAGGCGGCCCGGAGCCCGCGCGGGGACGGCGCGGGAGCCGGGCTCGGCCTGGCGATCGCCCGAGGCATCGTGGAGGCCCACGAGGGCGCCATCGGCGTCGTCAACGCCGGACCCGGCTGCCGCTTCGAGATCCGTCTCCCCCTGTCGTCGTGAGACCGCTTCAGCCCGTCACGGAGCGGTGGACCGCCTCGAACCGCCTCGGGCCGTCATGCGGCGGTCGCCCGGGGCGGGTGTCCCGGGTGCCGCGGTCAGACCGGGATGTCCCCGACGACCCTCCGGGGCACCGCCGCCAGGGCGGGGGTCTGCCCCTCCGACTGGACCGGGACCATGAGGGTCACCTGCACCTCGTCGGAGAGGGAGGCGGCGCGGGGAGCCTGCTCGACGGGCTCGCGGGAGAGGGGGTCCCGCAGTGCGCCGAAGCTCTCCGACATCGCCCGGAAGGTCGGGCACGGCCAGCGCCACATGCAGCTCCGGCAGCGCAGGATCGGATGCGCCGCGTCGCTGGTGATGCCGCCCGCGTCCCGGGGCTGGTGCAGGTCCAGGAGCCGGATCCCGAGTTCGGCGAAGTCGAGCAGTTCCTGGCGAGCTCCTTCCAGGAAGTCGAGGTCGTCGCTCGTGAGGCGGGTCCTGATGGGGACGAAGCCCTCGCGGTTCACCAGGCCGCGGAGGGAGTGGGTCGCGTCCTGCCAGGAGGTGGACCTGGTGGCGCGTGCGATGGTGGACTCCAGGCGCTTGCGGAGCAGTTGGCGCTGGGGGTCCTCAGGAAGATCGTTGTTCATCGAAGACACTGGGCCCGTTTCTACTCGTCGTCCGTCGTCGACTCGGTGCAGCGACGGTCGGGAGGTTCCGGGCCTCCCCCCTTTCCGGCTGGGCCGGTGTTGCACACTGTCAAGCTTCGCGCACCGAGGGTTCGCGTGAGGGGAGAACGGGCGACAAAGAGCCGGGATCGGTAGCCCCGACAGGCAAAACCTTGAACAGGACACCTCCTTGGGCCGTGGAACGTGACCCGGGGCTCCGTCGCCGCTAGTGTGCCCGCTGTGGAGCTAAAAGTCTCAACTCGATCTCATGGTGGCCACACAATTGTGACCATTGTCGGAGAAATCGACCTATATACCGCGCCTCGCCTGCAGTCCGAGTTCGATCGGCTGCTGGACGAGCGCGCCGCCGCCTTCATGGTCGTCGACATGTCCGGTGTGGAGTTCTGCGACTCCACGGGCATGAACGTCCTGTTGTCCGCGCTCAAACGGCTGCGCGAGCAGGGAGGGATCCTGGAGATGGCAGGGCCTCGCCCCGCCGTACGTAAGATTCTTCAGGTCACCGGTCTCGATTCGGTGTTCACCGTCCACGAGGCGGTGCCCGAGGAACTGCTGGCGGCCGAGCCCCAGGCGTGAGCCGTCTCGCGGGGCCCGGGACGGCGACCGGCGCGCACGCGGCGACCGGCGCACAAGTCGACCTGTAGAAGAGAGCGGCATGACCGGCACAGCAGTGATCATCCCGGCCAAGGACGAGGCCGACCGGATCGGTGCCACCGTGGCCGCCGCCCGGGCGCTGCCCGAGGTGGACCTGGTCGTCGTCGTGGACGACGGCTCGGCCGACCCGACCGGCAGGGTGGCCAGGGCCGCCGGGGCCCGCGTCGTACGGCACAGCCGCAACCGGGGCAAGGCCGCCGCGATGGAGAGCGGCGCGGAGGTCGTGCGCCTGTTCGACGAGGAGCGGGGCGGGCCGCCCCGGCATCTGCTGTTCCTGGACGCCGACCTGGGAGAGACCGCGCACACGGCCGTCCCGCTGATCGAGCCGGTCAGGGCGGGTGAGGCGGACATGACCATCGCCGTCTTCGTCACCCGGGTGAAGCTGGGCGGCCACGGGTTCGTGGTCCGGCTGGCGCGTGACGGCATCGAGCGCGCCACCGGCTGGACGCCCACCCAGCCGCTCAACGGCCAGCGCTGCCTGACCCGGGCCGCCTTCGAGGCCGCCCGGCCATTGGCGCGTGGTTTCGGCGTGGAGACGGGCCTCACGATCGACCTGCTCCGCCGGGGCTTCCGGGTCCGCGAGGTCGAGGTGGAGATGTCCCACCGGGCCACCGGCACCGACTGGCGGGCCCAGCTCCACCGGACCCGGCAGTTCCGCGACGTCGCCCGAGCCCTCCTGGCCCGCAGGGTGCTGCACGTCTGAGCTCCGCCGCGGGCACCGCGCCGGGTGTGCTGGAATTTGCGGGTGACTCAGGACATGGCGGTGGCCGGCGGACCCGTACGGCACGGCCCGCGTGACGCGCTGGGCGCGTTCGCCCCGGTGGCGATCGGGCTCTCGGCCGTCCTGACCGTCCTGATCGGCCTGCTGGGGCCCTCGGCCATGGTGCCGGGACTGCCCGGCCTCTCCTGGCAGCCGCCGTACTCCCTGGGCGCCGGGCCGGACGGCCACCTGGTGATCGCCCTGGCCGCCGCGGCGATCGCGCTGGGCGGGGCGGGGCTGGCCGCGGCCTGCG
>NZ_CDRNDK010000472.1:0-4623 GCF_977012225.1 Planomonospora algeriensis
GGCAGGCCGACGGACCTGGTCGGCGCGCCCTCCACGGCCGCCAGCGCCCCGGTGAGGCCGAAGTCCACGACGACGGGACCGCCGGGACCCAGGACGACCGTCTCCGGCCGGATGTCGCCGTGCACGGCGCCCGCCCGGTGGACGGCGGCCAGCGCGGCCATCGTGCCGATGGCCAGCCGGTCCAGGGCCGCGCCGTGCAGGGTCCCGTCCGCGGCGACCGCCTCGGCCAGCGTGGCGCCCTCGACGTGCTCGCTCACGATGTAGGGCCGGTCTCCATGGAACCCGCCGCCGAGCACCTGCGCCACGCCGAACGCCGACACCCCGCTCAGCGGCTCCACGGTCCGCAGGAACCGCTCGGGATCCGCGCCCGGGGGCAGCAGCCTGATCACCACCCGGGTGCCGGAGGGGTCCTCGGCGAGATAGGCGTCCTGCGGGCGTGCGTCGTCGAACCTGCCGGTGATCCGGTATCCCGCGAGCTCCCGCGGGTCGGACGGGGTCAATGGTGCGGCACGTGACATGGGGTGTCCCGTTCTCGGGGGAGGCGCCGTAGATCACCCATTATGGGTGTGCTCCGTACGGGGGTGAAGGGCGTGGCGTGATCCGGTGCCGGCCGTACCGGCCGCATGGAACGGCCGGGTACGGGCAGGGGACCCGGGACGGCGCGGCCCGCATCCGGGCGCGGTGCCGGAAGGAGTGGTGCCGGAAGGAGGTGCGCCATGCCCGCACGCGGAGAGCCCTCGGTCGCGGCCTCGGGGGAGTGGGTGGACGACGACGGCGTGCGCATGCCCGCGGGCGAGGTGCACGCCTGGTGGCCGGGGACGAACCAGACCCTGTGCGGCCTGGCGCTCAGCCGGTCGCGGCTGTACCGCTTCCACCACGTACGGTGGCCGGAGGCGTTCCCGGAGTCGGGCGGGTCGGCCGCCGAGGTGCGCCAGGTGTGCCGCAGGTGCGAGGGTGCGACCGGCCGTTCCAGCCGGGGCTGGAGCAAGGGCTGGACCCGCACCTCGCCCCGCCCCTGAACTCGAGGCCGCTGATCCCACCCGCCCCGGTCCCCGGGTCCGCCGATAGCCGACCGCCGACCACTCGGCCCTGCACCTGCGGTCAGCGGGCCCGCCGACCCCGGATCCGCGCGGTGGGCCCGCGGTCAGATCTCGGCTCAGGTCTCGGCTCAGGCCTTGGCGGCGGCGCTCTCACCGGTGAGGGCGGTGGCGGCGCCCAGACCGAGGTAGACGAGGCCGCTGGCGACGTCGAGATGGCGGCGGGCGCGGGCCGAGCGGCGCAGACGGCCGGCCAGCGCGGAGGCGAGCAGGGCGAAGGCGCCGTCGCTGGCGACGCCCAGGGCGATCCAGATCACGCCGAGGAGCACGATCTGCGGGGCGATCGGGCCCGCGGCCGGATCGGTGAACTGGGGGAGGAAGGCGAGGAAGAAGATCGCGGTCTTCGGGTTGAGCACGTTGACCACGAAGCCCTCCCAGAACATCCGCCGCCTGCTCGCGGCCGGCGGCCCGGCCGCCTCATGGGTGTCCGCGCGGGTCAGGAGTTTGCGCAGGCCGAGCCAGACCAGATAGGCCGCGCCGAGGTATTTCACGATCGTGAACGCGGTGGCCGAGGCGGCGAGCACGGCGCTGATGCCGAGCGCGGCGGCGGCCACGTGGACCACCGAGCCGGCGTGGATGCCCAGGACGGAGACCAGCCCGGCGCTGCGGCCCTGGGCGACGCTGCGGGTGACGATGTAGGCCACGGCGGGGCCCGGCACGAGCAGCAGGGCGAGGGTGGCGGCGGCGAACAGAGCGAGGGTCGCGAGATCCGGCATGCCCGGATCGTAAGCCCGGCCGTCCCCTGATCACCTCCGGTTTTTCGGCAGGACCACCGCCGTCAGGGCCTCCAGCAGGGCGGTGGTGGCGGGCGGGTCGGGCGGCTCGCCGTAGGTGGCGGCGTAGACGTGGCGGGTCGAGCCGGGGAGCTCGATCGCGCCGACCGCCGGGTGCCGGTGGGCCTGCAGCGCCAGGCCGGGCAGGGCCGTCACCCCCATCCCGGCGGCGACCAGTGCCTGGACGGCCACGATGTCGTCGGTGGTGAAGGCGATGGCCGGTTCGAAGCCCTCCTTGGCGCACAGGTCGAGCAGGTGGCTGCGGCACCGCTCGCACCCGGCGATCCACCGGGCGTCGCGCCGGGCGTGCAGCACGCCCTCGCCCGATTCCCCTCGCGGTCCCGGGTTCACTGGTCCCGTGCCCGCCCTGTCCGAATTCGCCGGTCCCAGGCTCACTCCGTCCGGACCCGCCCCGTCCGGGCTCACCGTCTTCGAGTCCGCCGTCTCCGGGGAGCCGGCCGCCGCGGAGGCGGGGGAGCCGCCCCTCGGGACGACCAGATAGCTGGGGTCGTCCAGCAGGTGGACCAGCCGGATGCCGTCGTCCTCCGGGGCGGTGTCGTCGTAGCGGAAGATGACCGCCAGGTCCACGTATCCGGCGCGGAGCATGCGCAGGGCCTCGGGCGGCTCGGTCTCGGTCAGCCGGAGCTCCAGGCCGGGGTGCCCGCGGGCGAGCAGGGCGGCGGCCTCCGGGACGAACGTGCCCAGCGCGGAGGGGAAGGCGGCCAGCCGGACCCGGCCCGCGCGCAGGCCCACATGGGCGGCGAGCTCGGCGGCGGCGGAGTCCACCCGGCCGATGATCTCGGCGGCCCGTTCGGCCAGCAGCCGTCCCGCCTCGGTGAGCCGGATGCCCCGTCCCGCGCGCTGGACCAGCTTGGCCCCGGTCTCGGCCTCCAGCCTGGCGAGATGGTGGCTGACCGAGGGCTGGGAGTAGTGCAGCTCCCGCGCGGCCCCGGTCACCGAGCCGGTCCGGGCCACGGCGGCGAGCACGCGGAGCCGTACGACGTCGAGCACATATCAACGTTATCTATGAATCAGCGGAAAGATAGGCATTGGACGCTATGTGTCGGGAAGGCGCACGCTGGAGTCATGGCAACCATGACACTCGCGCGTCCCGGACTCGCCGAGCTGGTCGAGGGGATCCGGGAGCTGGTGAAGAGGCCGGCCGAGCCCCGTGCCACGGCCTTCGCCGTCGCGGGACTCCTCCGTGAGCGGCTGCCCACGCCCGAGATCCTCACCGAGGAGGAGCGGGCCGGCGACCCGGAGACCTATGTCAGGCACACCCTGCACACCGAGCCCGGCTTCTCGGTCGTCGCGGTGGTGTGGCGTCCCGGCCAGGGCACCAGGCCGCACGACCACATCGCCTGGTGCGCCTTCGGGGTCCTGCAGGGCGTGGAGTACGAGACGCTCTACCGCGACGAGGGCGACCACCTGACCGAGATCGGCCGCACCGCCAACCGCACCGGCGACGCGAGCGGCTTCGCCCCGCCCGGCGACATCCACAAGGTGCACAACGTCGGCGACGTCACCGCGATCTCCCTGCACGTCTACGGAGCCGACTTGAGCGTCGAGCCGAGCAGCGTGCGCCGCACCTACGACCTGCCCGTGCGCTGAGCGGCCTTCCCGTGCGCCGTACCTGCGGCCTGCCCGTGCGCCGAGCTCGCCCGGAACCGTACGGCGCCGCCCTCCGCGCTGAGCCGGGCAGGCCGGGAGACCCGGAAGGACCGGAAGGACCGGGAGAACCGGCGGGGGAGCGGGCCGGGGGACGACTACCCGGTGACCCGGCCGTGCAGGAGGTCGACCAGGGTGGCGTGCACCCGTTCGATCGGGCGGTCCGGATGCAGCGCCTTGCGCTCGATGGCGACGGTCAGCACCATGCCGAACACGGCGGTCGCCGCCGTCTCGACGTCCAGGTCGTCACGGACGGCGCCCTCGGCCACGGCCCGGCGCAGCACGTCCGCGTAGACCCCGAGGACGTCCTGGCGGAGCCTGGCCACCGCGTCCTGCCAGGCGGTGCGCCACATCTCGGCGAGCAGCACCCGGGCGAACGCGCCGTACTCCTCGAAGAACCGCAGCTGCGCCATGACCACCGCGTCCAGCGTGTCCAGCGCGGTCTCCCCGGCGGTCGCCCCGGACAGGGCGGCGGACAGCAGCTCGATCCCGTGGTCGAGCAGGCCGGAGAAGAGGGCCTCCTTGGTGCCGAAGTTGTAGAACACGGTGCCCTTGGCCACCCCGGCCCGCTCGGCGATCGCGTCCACGGTGGTCGCGGTGTAGCCCTGCTCCGCGATCAGCTCCACCGCCGCGCCGAACAACCGCAGCCTCGTCTCGGCCCGCCGGCCGCTCGCCATCAGAGCCTCCCGAGGGGACCGTCGCCTTCAGGCGACGGGGGAATCGGGAGCGGGAGGGCCGCCCAGGCCCGAGCGTGCCCTGACCTGTCAGGTCCGCACATCATGGATGTCCTTCCCGGTTTTACCGGCGCCAGCCGATATCGTGGTGTTATCGTTACCGAACGTGAGGGGAGGTGGGTGTGCGCAGGTCCTACAAGTTCCTGCTGCGCCCCACCGCCAAGCAGGCCGCCGCCCTCACCGCCTGCCTGGAAGACCACCGGCAGCTCTACAACGCCGCCCTGGAGCACCGCCGCATCGCCTACGCCACAGCGGGCGTGAGCGTCCGCTACGGCGACCAGTCCGCCGACCTGAAACACATCCGCGCCGATGACCCCGGCGGGCAGGGCCGCTGGTCGTTCTCCTGCCAGC
>NZ_CDRNDK010000473.1:0-4621 GCF_977012225.1 Planomonospora algeriensis
TGGGCGACCCGGCGGGCCAGCGCCCGCCCGTCGCCGCCCGAGGCGGCGGTCTCCCGCAGCGCCCCCAGCAGGTCCTCCATGACGGCCTCGGCCGCGTCGCACACCAGCAGCAGCCCGCCCACATGGGCGACCAGCCCGTTGCCCGGCAGCGGACGCACCGCTCCGAAGCCCTGGTCGGTCACAGAACTCTCCCTCCCCGGAAACGCCACCGGATGAACGGCACGCGCATCGGCCCGTTCGCCACCAGCCACATGCATACCCAGACCACGGTGAAGTGCGTCCAGAAGGTGCCCGCTGGAATCGGCCCGATGACATCAATCGCACCAGACCGTAGCAAAAAGTACAGCAAGAGGCCCTCGGGAACGAGCGTGAGCAGTCCGAACAGGGTCGGCCAGTCCTTCTCCCACCGGAACTGCATGAGGAAGTGATAGATCAGCTCCCAGGCGATCCCCAGCGCTCCCACCGCCGCCAGGACGAGCAGCCCGGTGCCGTAGCGGTCGCCGAGCGACGCCCCCATGCCCGGCAGCAGCGGCATGATGAGTAAGGTGACGACCACCCCCACGGTGGCGAGCAGGAAGAGGCGCGTCTGGATGCGCCCCGTCAACGTCGGAACCACGAGGTCGAACTCCTTACACCGGTGAGTTGAAAACCCATTTGAACCACTGCGAGGTGGAGCGCAGCGGCCCCATCTTCCGGACGAATCCCCTCCTGGCCAGGTCGTCGGCGATCTCCTGCGCCGCGATCTGCAGACCGAGGAAGGTGTCGACGCCCGGGAAGTAGCCGCCGAGGGTGGCCGAGCCGGAGGCGTAGAGCACTCCGTCGCCGCTGGCGGTCCCCTTCACCTCGAAGTGGCGTTCCACGTCCAGGCGGCCGATCGGGTTGCGGTCGGCTCCGCCGTGCTCGAGCAGGTCGGCGAAGATCCGGTGCTCGGCGATGTCGGCCTCCAGGCCCGTGCAGTCGATGATGTAGTCGGCCACCGGCTCGCGGACGGTCCCGTCGGCGCTGCGCACGTAGCTGACCAGCCGCCCGTCGGGGGAACGCTCCACCCGGTCCACCGTGCCCTGCACCGCGTGGTAGTAGCCGCCCTCGCGCCCGGCGCGCATCTGCTCCTGCCAGCGCCGCCGGTAGGGGGTGTTCGTGCCGCCCATCTCCTTGTACTTCTTGGCCCGGTCGGCGCCCTCGAGCTTGCGCATCTCCGCCTTGAGCTGGCCGCCCCACACCGACTTGGGGTAGTTGAAGCCCTGGTAGGCCCAGCCGTTGCCGCCCTTGCGCCGCGCCCAGACGTGCGGGCCGTGGGAGCCGGTGACGAAGGTCCGGAAGATGTGGACGACCTGGGTCTTCAGCCCGAACTTCTCCCGGTCGTCGAACAGCCGCTGGAGCACCCGGGAGGCGACGATGCCGCCGCCCCGGATGACCACCGTGCCCGGCCGGGTCTTGAGGAACTCGTAGACCTGCTCGTGCGGCTCGTAGGCGTTCACCACGTGCTGGTAGTCGCCGTGCTTGGTGCGGAACTCCTGCAGGTCGGGCAGGAACTTCAGGCCCGGGTAACCGACGGCGATGTGCACGAAGCGCGAGCGGAAGACGATGCGCTTGGTCGGCGCGGCGCCCTCGGGCGGGGTCACCACGGTGAAGTAGCCGCCGCCCGACCGGCGGCGCACCATCCGGACCTGGCCCTTGACCAGCATGTCCCAGTAGCCGATGCGCTTGGCCTCACGCTCCAGGTTCGTGAAGACCGTCCCGGCGCGCGGGGTCCAGTAGTCGTTGATCAGGGGTTCGGTGAGGAGCTGCCAGAGGTAGGCCGGGTTCTTGTCCTTCCACGCCTCCTCCAGGGCGTAGGAGGGGAAACCCCAGAGGTTGTCCGGCCGGGAGGAGGAGTCGGAGCGGATCCGCTCGGAGCGGGGGATCTGCGAGCACCTGGTGAGGAACTCGTAGGTCTGCCAGGGGTGGTCGATGTTGGAGACCACCCGCATCTGCGAGGTGGGGACCCCGTAGATGCGCAGGTAGTCGAGGGTCACGAAGGAACCGATCCCCCCGCCGACGGCCAGGAAGGGGATGTCGTACATCGGGATCCCGGCGGCCGCGACCAGCTGGTCGGTCCATTCGGACGCGCCGAGCAGCTCGGGGGTGAGGTCACCGGGCGAGGCCGGCGTGTGGGGGGGTGCCAATGCGATGCGTCCCTTGGATACGTGGCCAACCGGTTCAGTTGGCCAAGACACTAGTCCCGGTGCGCCCTGAAAACGAGTGGGACGAAGACGCGTTTTCTCCTCAGACTGCGCCGTCGTCCCCGTTTCCGCCGTTCGTGCGCACCCTGTGAGACGCCCGGGATCACCCCGTGGTTCGCCCCGCTTCACCCGGACTCCGCCGGAAGCCGCCCGGAGCCCGCCCCGAGCCGCTCCGCCTCCACCCGGAGTCCGCCCGGAGTCCGCTCAGGCTCCGGGCCCGCCCGCGGTCCGCTCAGACCCCGGTGAACATCCGGTTCACGTCCGCGGTGGCGAGCACGCCGAAGATCTCCCCGCCGCGTTCGACCAGGAGGTACTCCCCGGCGGGGGCGCCGCGCATCGCCTCGATCAGCGGCTCCCCCTCCAGATCGGCGGCCAGCACCAGCGACGGCTCCAGGCTGCGCGCCAGCGAGCCGGCCGTGACCCAGGGGCGGCGGGCCTCCGGGGTCGCCTCCACCGCCACCTCGCTGACGATCCCGGTCGGGCTGCCTTCGTGGTCCACCACGACCAGGGCTCCGGCCTGCGCCTCCGACGCCCGGCGCAGCGCCTCGGCCAGCGGCACGTCGGCGGTGACCGGGACGGCCCGCCTGGCCAGGGCCCGGGCGTTGACCTGCGGGATGCGGGCCCGCAGCCGGGCGCCGCGCAGCGCCTGGGTGGCGCCGAACCAGATGAAGGAGGCCAGCAGGACCGACCAGATGAGCATGCTCCAGCTCGGCTCCTGCCCGCTCATCAGCGACAGGCCGGCGGGCCAGACCACCAGCAGCACGGCCAGCACGCGGCCGGCCCAGGCCGCCGCGACCGTCCCGGAGCCCGGGTCGCGGGTGAGCTTCCACACTCCGGCGCGGAGCATCCGGCCGCCGTCCAGCGGCAGGCCGGGCAGCAGGTTGAAGACCCCGACGATCAGGTTCGCGAACCAGAGCTGGAAGGTCAGGACGCTCAGCACGGTGCCGGGGTCCAGGAACCGCTCGAGGGCGTAGCCCGCGCCGCCGAGGCCCAGCGAGAGCAGCGGTCCGGCGAAGGAGACCATGAACTCCCGGCCGGGGGTCTCCGGCTCGCGCTCGATCTCCGAGACGCCGCCCAGCAGATAGAGCGTGATGCGGCGGACCGGCAGGCCGTACGCCTTGGCGACCACGCAGTGCGCCAGCTCGTGCAGGAGGACCGAGACGTACAGCAGCACCGCGAAGGCGAGCGCCACCAGGTAGGAGAGCCCGGTGCTCAGCTCCGGCAGGCGCGACACCACGACGGGCTGGAAGGTGAAGGTGATGAACGCCGCCACCAGGAACCAGGTCGGCGAGACGTAGACCGGGACGCCGAACGGGCGCCCCATCCGCAGGCCCGGACTGTCCTGGCGCGGGCTGTCACTGCTCACCGCTGGCTCACCACTCCTCGTCGCACACCGCTTCCCGGCCTCGATGCTACGCGCCGGCGGCCTGTCCGTCGGCTCCGAGCGGCCGTCTCGAGCGCGAACTGTCACCGGGGTGGCCTACAGTGCGGACATGTCACTGACCGAGCCCACGATCGTCGGAGCGCTGTCGCCGTCCCGTGCCGGTGACTTCATGACGTGTCCGCTGCTCTACCGGTTCCGGGTGATCGACCAGCTGCCCGAGCCGCCGTCGCCCGCCGCCGTGCGCGGCACGGTGGTCCACGCGGTGCTGGAGCGGCTCTACGATCTGCCGGCGCCCGCGCGCACCGTCTCCGCGGCCCTGGACCTGCTGGAGCCCCAGTGGCGGCGGCTGCTGGAGCGGGAGCCCGCCTACGCCGGCATGTTCGACGGCGAGGAGGAGCAGGCGCGGTGGCTGGCGCAGGCCCGCGCCCTGCTGGAGCGCTACTTCACCCTGGAGGACCCCAGCCGGCTGGAGCCCGCCGAGCGGGAGCTGTACGTCGAGGCGGTGCTCGACAGCGGCCTGATGCTGCGGGGCTACATCGACCGGCTGGACGTCGCGCCCACCGGCGAGGTCCGCGTCGTCGACTACAAGACCGGGAGCGCGCCGGGGCCCGCCTTCGAGGGCAGGGCGCTGTTCCAGATGAAGTTCTACGCGCTGGTGCTGTGGCGGCTGCACGGCTCGGTGCCCCGCCTGCTCCAGCTGATGTACCTCGGCGGCGGCGGCGAGATCCTCCGCTACTCCCCCGACGAGGCGGATCTGCGGGCCACCGAGCGCAAGGTCCAGGCCCTGTGGACGGCCATCGAGCGGGCGCTGGACAGCGGCGAGTGGGTCGCCCGCCCCAGCCGCCTGTGCGACTGGTGCAGTTACAAGGAGCTGTGCCCGGAGTTCGGCGGCACGCCCCCGCCCCTGCCGGAGCGGCAGCCCGGCGACACCGTACGCAGCACCCGGCGCGCGGTCAAAGAGGCCACCGACGAGCTCTGAGCGCGAACGTCCCCGCGCCGGCCCCCGTGCCCCGCG
>NZ_CDRNDK010000474.1:0-4619 GCF_977012225.1 Planomonospora algeriensis
CCGGGACCGGCGCCCACGCCGCACGCCCGGACGGCGGGCGGCAGAGGGCCGGGTACGGCGGCGCGGCGCGCCGCCGCCTTGATCACCTATAAGAACAATTCGGCAGTGATCCGGGTAGAGCCCGCGTCTGTGCATCATGGCTGGTGGTAGAACGCTCGGTGTGGACGATCGACAGGACCGGTTGCGGGAGCTGGGCGAGCTGCTTCGGCGGTTGCGCAAGGGTGCGGGGCTGACGGGCAAGGAGCTGGCGCAGCGGGCCGGGGTGGCGCAGCCGACGATCTCGCGGATCGAGACGGGACAACTCCTGCCGACTCCGGAAACCGTCGAGCGGGTTTCGGCAGCGCTTGAGCTGGATGAGACAGACCGCGGAGCACTGGACGCGTTGCTCGTCCGGCTGCGTGATGAGGTCTCCCGTCTCAAGGGTGGGTTGGTCGGCCGGGAGGCGGCGAACGCGGCGCGGGTGCGCTCGGCCGGATGGATGGCCGTGTTCTCTTCGGCAATGGTGCCGCCGCTGCTGCAGACGGCGGAGTATGCCCGGCTGGCCCTGACGATCGGCCGGGAGGTGGACGAGGAGGACGCGGCCAGGGCGGCGGCCGTACGGGTCGAGGCGCAGGCCGTGTTGTTCGAGGCGGGGCGGAAGTTCGCCTTCGTGCTGACCGAGGGTGCGGTGCGGACCTGGCCGGGGTCGCCGTCGTTGATGCTGGCGCAGCTCGACCGGCTCGCTCAGGTGGCGACGCTGCCGCATGTCCGGCTCGGCGTCGTGCCGTGGAGGACGGAGACGCCGGCCTTCCCGCTGCACGGGTTCACGATCTTCGACGGTGCGGTGAGCGTGGTCGAGAGCCTCACCGGTGATCTCACGTTAACGGAGACGGGCGACCTGGAAGCGCACGAGGAGGTCTTCGAGGCGTTCGCCGGAGCGGCGCTCTACGGGGATGACCTCCGCGGCCTGCTGGGCGAGATCGGGGCGGACTACCGAGCTCTGGGGAACCACTCAACAGCCTGACGCATTTATGCGTCGAATACCTTGAGCGGCTTCTACTGTTGGTCATACGCTTCCGACATGGATGTATAGCCCCCTATACAACGGAGTACGCCCATGTCAGGTTGGCGCTTGTCCCGTCACTTCCTCGGCTCCACGGCCTCGGTCCGCGAAGCCCGCCGGTTCGTCACCGCGTTCCTGAACGGCTGGCCCGTCGTGGAGGCGGCCGAACTCATCGTGAGCGAACTGGCCACCAACGCGGTACGGCACTCAGCCAGTGGCCGGTTCGGCGGCCGGTTCCTCGTCACCATCCACGTCGGCCGGGACCGGCTGTGGCTCGCCGTGCTCGACGAGGGCGGTCCCCGCACACCCGAAGTGCTCGACGGCCAGGAGGACGAGGGCGGCCGGGGCCTGCTGCTGGTCTCGACGCTCGCCGACTCCTGGGGAGTCGACGGCGACGAGCAGGGCCGTACCGTGTGGGCGCTGCTCAGCACCGAGCCGACCGCGGCCGTGCAGGCGGCGTCATGCCGGTGACCGGCTGCCTGAGCCCGCATCTTCCGCTTCCACAGTCCGAGTGCGAACGCCTGGACTGGCATCCGCCCCGACTCGGGGAACGGATCCGAGTGATCGCCTGGACCTGCAAGTGCCGGGTTCCGCTCTACGAGCTGTGCGAGGCCGGCGGGCAGGCGTTCATCCGCCGCACCGTCTACGAGGGCGGCAGGTGGAAGGTCCGGGAGACCTCCCGGCGGCGATCGGCCGAGGCGCACGCGATGTGGGCAGCGCTGCTGTCCGGTCTGGCGCGGTGAGCGGTGAGCCCGCGCGGTGTCCCGAACCGGCGCTCTGCGATCCGGGCGGTCGACCTGAAAACCGGCGAACCGCTCAAAACAGTACCGTCAAGGGGGATAGACGGCATTTCGTCTAGGGGCCTAGACTCGATGGAGCACCACCGAAAGGGAACCACCGTGCCATCGAGCGACCTCGACCGTATCGCTGCGATCGACGATCCGTATCTGCTGCTGCGGGCCGCGACCGAACGACTCAACGCCGCACAGCAGGAGGTCACCGAACTGGCCCGGCTCCGCCGCCGCGTCATCCAGGAACTCCACGCCCAGGGCATGTCCTACGCCCAGATCGCCGAGAAGGCCGGCCTGTCACGCGGGCGCATCCACCAGATCAAACACACCGGCCCGGCCCCCGAAGGCGCGTTCCTCGGCACCGGCACCATCACCCTCGCCACGCCCCTCAAGCGCGAGGCCGGCAACGCCCGACCCGTCGTCGCCATGGAGGACGTCACCGCCGCCAAGCGGCTGGAAGACCTGGCCCGCGGCTTCGACCTGGCGGTGAACCTCGAACACGTCCCCCTCGGCGGCGACATCGATCTGAACCGGCCCAACCTCATCGTCATCTGCGGACCGAAGCTCTCCCCCGTCATGGGCGCGCTGTACGAATCCGATCCAGTGCTCGAATGGGTCAAGGACGGCGCGTGGACCCTGCGCGACCGCCGCACCGGGAAGAGCTACCGCTCCGGCGAGGACTCCGAACCGGCCCGCCCGGTGGACTACGCCTACCTCGGCCGGCTGGCCCGCCCCGACGGCAACGGCAACCTGCTGGTCTTCACCGGCATCCACCCGCACGGCACCCTCGGCGTGGTCGACCTGCTCACCTCCGAGACCGCCACCCTGTGGGGACAGGTCGGCGAGAACCGCTTCTCCTGCGTGGTCGGCGTCGAATACGACCCGGCAACCGGGGAACCCGTCAGAGCGGAACTCGCCAGCCCCCTCTACCGGCACGAGGAGCCCTGACCCCCTATGCGCGTCACCTTCGCCACCGAAGCAGCCCCCGGCCGCCCCAACGAGGACTTCGTCGCCGCCACCCCGGACGCGGTCGTCCTCCTCGACGGCGCCGGCACCCCGGCCGGTTCGCAGTCGGGCTGCACCCACGGTGTCGCCTGGTACAGCCGCGCCCTCGGCTCCACCCTGCTCACCGCCATGACGCAGACCTCCAGCCCGCTGATCGAGATCCTCGCCGAGGGCATCAAGACCGTGGCGTCCATGCACGACTTCACCTGCGACCTGACCCATGCGGGCTCGCCCTCGGCCACCGTGGTCATGCTGCGCCACAGCGCCGAGACCCTGGACTGGCTGATCCTGGCCGACTCCGTCCTCGTCCTGGACACGGCCGACACCGCAGAGCCCATGGTCATCTGCGACGACCGGGAAGCCCTCGTCGGCGCGGCCCACCGCACCGCCATGGACGCCCTGCCCTCCGGAAGCCCCGAACACGTCGCCGCCCACCGGGCGTACGTGGAGACCCTGCGCGGCCGCCGCAACCGCGACGGCGGCTTCTGGGTCGCCTCCGCCGACCCCCTCGCCGCCGACCAGGCCCTCACCGGCACGGTCCCCGCCCACCAGGTCCGCGCCGCCGCCCTGCTCAGCGACGGCGCCTCCCGCCTGGCCGACCGCTTCGCCCTGACCACCTGGCGGCAGACCCTCGACCTCCTCGACCAGCACGGCCCCGCCGAACTGATCCGCCGGGTCCGTGAGGCCGAGCACTCCGACCCGCACGGCGAACGCTGGCCGCGCGGCAAAGCCCTCGACGACGCCACAGCGGCCTACTGCCTTCTGCCTGCGACGTCCTGAGCCGCACCACCTCTTCACAGCCTGGCCCGGACTGGAGACCAGGTTCCTTGCCGCTCCGCCGCGACGCAGGCAGAGAATTTCGTCGACCCCCCCTAGACAGTTGGAGAGACTGCTCTTATCTTCGATGCATAGTCCCCTATACAGTCAGTCCTGACGGAACGGCCGTCGATGTCTAGGGGGGTGGACGAAAGGTAGAACCCTATGGCCATCCAGGGTCCCATCCCGATCGACTTCGAGCAGGTTTTCCCGCACGGCTGCTACATCGTCGGCGAGGTCGAGCAGGTCAAGGACTTCGACGCCTCCAGCAACGGGCGCACCGTCTACGCCAAGGACAAGACCACCGGCGAACTCGTCTGGCAGGTAGCCGTGATGGACGCCGACCCAGCCGTCAAGATCACTCAGAAGACGGTCGCGGTCAAGATCCTCTCTCCGGTCCAGCCGGTGCCCCCGCCCCCGGTGCCCGGCCTGCCGATCATCCCCGTCGAGTTCGACGGCATGAGCATCACGCCCTACGTCGCCCAGGCCACCGGCCGACTCGCCTACTCCATCCGCGCCACCGCGATGCGGGCTCCCCGCACCGGTGCCGCTCCCGCCAAGCACACCGTCACCGCCGGAAAGGACGCCGCCTGATGACCCGTCGCCGAACCCACCGCACCAGCGTCATCAGCCTGAACACCGGATGCGGTGCGCAGGCCACCAACCACCCCTACCCGGCCCGCACGCCGGTCCTGGCGCTCGACTTCGGAGCGCTCTCGGTGCTGGTCACCACCTCGGCCGGTGACCTGGTCACCGCTTCCGACGTCGAGTTCGCCCGCCAGCTCGCCCGTGAGGCCCAGGCGTTCGCCCGCTCGGTCGAGCGCTCCTTCCACGGTCTGGCCGGCGGCAAGAGCGTCGCGGCCTGACACATGAGGCGGGGCCGCTGGAAGCGGCAACTTCCGGCGGCCCATCGGTTCTCCCCAGATGCGATTCAAGAGAGGGCTCAAGCCTAATGTTCAAGAAGC
>NZ_CDRNDK010000475.1:0-4610 GCF_977012225.1 Planomonospora algeriensis
CCGCCCCTGCCGGGATCCCCGCCGCCGGGGCCCCGCCCCCTGCCCGGCCCCTCGCCGGGCCGGTGCCGTACGTCCCGGCGGCTCACCGTGCCACCTCCCGGTAGATCTCCTCGAACCGGGCCAGGGAGGTCTGGTGGTCGTGGGTCAGGGCGATCGCGCGGCTCGCCGTCCCCATGGCGGCGCACAGGTCCGGGGAGTCGAGCAGCGCGGTCAGGTGGCGGGCCAGCCCGTGGACGTCGCCGGGGCGGTACAGGTGGCCGTTCTCCCCGGGCCGGACCAGGTGGGGCAGGGCCATCGCGTCGGCGGCGACCACCGGCAGCCCGGCGGCCATCGCCTCCAGCGTGGCGATGCTCTGCAGTTCGGCCGTGCCCGGCATGGCGAACACGTCGGCGGCGGCGTAGGCGTCGGGCAGCATGTCGTCCGGGACGAACCCCAGGAAGGTGACGCGGTCGCCGACGCCGATGCGCTGCGCCAGCCGCTCCATCGAGGCCCGCCGCCCGCCGGTGCCGGCCAGCGCGAGCTGCGCGTCGGTCCCGTTGAGGACGTACGGCAGCGCGCGGATGAGCTCGTCCAGCCGCTTCTCCTCGTCCAGCCTCCCGACGAAGAGCACGGTCCGGCGGTCGGGCAGGTCCATGGCCTTGCGCGCCCACGCCCGGGGCTCCTTGCGAGGCCGGAACCGGCCGAGGTCGATGCCGCAGGAGACCGGCTCCACGGGGCGGGTGAAGCCCTTGCCGGCGAGCAGCCCGGCCGCGATGCGGGTCGGGGTGGTGACCCGGTCCGCCCGGGAGAAGACCCGGTTGAAGTCGCGCCAGGCCAGGTCGCCCGCCCGGTCCCGGAGCGGCTCGGGGACGTGCGCGAACTGGAAGAGGTTGTCGGGCATGAAGTGGTTGGTGGCGACCACGGGCACGCCCGCCCGCCGGGCGGCCGAGATCGCCGCGCGGCCGACCACGAAGTGCCCCTGGACGTGGACCACGTCCGGGGCGATCGCGGCGACCAGCCGGTCGAGCCTGGCCGGAACCGAGATCCGCATGGTCGGGTGGACGAGCAGCGGCGCCGAGCGCAGCCGGTGCACGGTCACCCCGTCGACGTGCTCGGTCCTGGCCGGGCCGGTCTCCGAGGCGCAGACCACGTGCACGTCGTTGCCCCGCCGGGCGAGGCCCCGGGCCAGCCGGTGGGTGAAGTAGGCGGCGCCGTTCACGTCCGGCGGGTAGGTGTCGGTCCCGATCAGCACCCGGCACGGCCGGGTGCCGGAGGAGCCCGGTGCGGAGGCGGGCACAGAGGAGGGCACAGAGGAGGGCACAGAGGAGGGCACAGAGGAGGGCACAGAGGCGGGCGCGGAGGAGGGGAGCATGGAGGGGGACATGACCACGGGAGGGGCTCCGTTCATTGGTGTTCTGCCGTATTCGGAGGGGTTCGGTGGTTCTCAGGAGGGATGAGGTCGATTCGGTTGCGGAGGGGTTCAGCGGTCCTCAGACGGGACGAGGTCGATTCGGCCGGCTTCGACCGGGTCGGCAGGGGTCATCGGGCCGGCAGTCCGGGGGCGGGTGACATCGGGCTGCTCCGGGCCAGGGCGACGGTCCCGGCGGCGGCGAGCGCGCCGGCCGCCAGGGCGACGAGCGCGCTCACCGCGTCGGTGGGCAGGGGCTCGCCCAGCAGGAGGGCGCCGAAGGCGACGGCGGTGAGCGGATCGGTCACCTGCAGCGCGGCGAAGGCGACGCCGAAGTGGCCGACGGCGTAGGCGCGCTGCAGCAGGACGAGGGCGAGCAGCGCGGGCACCGGGACGGCCGCCAGGAACCAGGGCTCCCAGTTGCCGTCGATCAGCACCCGGGCGAGCGTGGCGGTCGCGCCGTACAGCACGCCCGCCCCGGTCGCGAGCAGCGCGGCCCGCGCGGCGGGGGGAGGACCGCCGCCCGGCGGCCCACAGCGCCAGGGACACGGCGGCCGCGCCCCCGAGCAGGACCGCCGCCTCCCCGGTGCCGAGGTACGGCGATCCGGTGTGCTCGGGCACCACCAGGACCAGGCCCATCAGCCCGATCGCGATCACCGCGGCGGAGGCGAGCTCACCGGGCCGCGGCCTGCGGTGCCGCAGCGCGGCGGCGCAGGGCAGGGCGAACAGGAGACTGGCCACGCCCATCGGCTGGACCACCGTGAGCGGGCCGTACTTCAGTGCGACGATGTGCAGGGCCGTGCCCGCGCCGATCGCGAGGCCGCCGAGCAGCCACCGGGGGCGGCGCAGCAGGCGGCGGAGCGCGGGTCCGGATGCGTGGGCCGCCTCGAACTGCTGCAGCGCCGCGCCCAGCGCGAAGAACAGCGACCCCGCCAGTGCCAATCCGACCGCGAGCACAGTCATGCGCACTCCTCCCAGAGCAGATCAAGACATGGCGAGATGACCGTGACGTCTCGCGGAGGCGTCCGGACGAGGTCGTGTGGTGGACCACTGGCAGCGTCCCGCGGCCGGGACGCCGGAACCATGGGGGATCGCCCTGAGTTCCACGGGAGATCCCTGAGATCCGCCCCGAAGGGGCGAGAGCCCGCCGGGCCGTCACGCGGCCCGGCGGCGCCGGCCGGTCACCGCCGATCGCCGCACTCGGGCGGCCGATGCCCGGCGGGCGCCGATGGGCGCCGGTCAGTCGGAGGCGGCCAGGACCGGCTCGGACTCCCGGTCCCCCTCCCGCAAGGAGGCCCGGCGGTGCCGCAGGTACCGGACCGCCTCGACGACCACGGTGATCGTCACGGCGATGCCGAGGCCGAGCAGCAGGCCCTTGATCGGGTCGTGCTCGAAGGCGGCGCCGCCCACGTAGCCGATCAGCGCGGAGTAGACGGCCCAGGAGACGGCGGCGAGCGCGTCGAAGAGGGCGAAGGAGCGGCGGGGGTAGGCCACCGCGCCCATGGTCAGGGTGCACGCCGTCCGGCCGCCGGGGATGTAGCGGGCCACCACCAGGACGAGTCCGCCCCGTTCGGCCAGCGCCCGCTCCGCCCAGGTGAAGGCCTTGCCCGTCCGCCGGCCGCCGCGCAGCCGGCCGTTGGCGGTCCGGCCGATGACGTAGGAGATGTGATCGCCGGCGAAGGCGCCCAGCGCCCCCACCGCGATCACCAGGGCCAGGTCCGGCGCGCCGGTCGAGGCGGCGAACACGCCCGCCGTGATGAGGGACGTCTCGGCGGGCACGATCGGGAAGAAGCCGTCGAGCATCGCCAGCGCGAACAGCGCGAGATAGATCCAGGGCGAGGCCATCGCCTGCTGGACCGCGTCGAGGATGGCTTGGGTCACGACGAAGCTCCATGCGTAGGGGGATCTGCCAGGGCACACTGACGGCCCGCGGTTCCGCAGGCAACCGGGATGATCCCTGAACCGGCGGCGCGGCACCCCTGAGATCCCTCAGGGTTCCGTCGTGGCGACCGTACGGATTCTGCCGGTTCCGCCGGTCGGCGGGCATCGCACGAACGGCCCCCCTCCCCCCCCTGACTTTCGTCAGGGGGATCCGGCACCTCCGGCGGAGGAGACGTGATCGGCGCGCCTGTACCGTCGCAGGGTGACGATTCCCCGGTCGGTCCGGCGGGACCTGCTGATCTGGGCGGTCCTGTGCGCTCCGCTGCTCGCGTCCCCGCCGTTCATCACCTGGTGGGAGGTCTCGGACGGCTGGGCGCGGGGGGTCTCGGCGGGCGCGGTGATCCTGGCGGCCGCGGTGCTCGCCCGCCGCCGGGCCCCGCTCGCCGCGGCGCTGACGGTCCTGGCCGCGGGCTCGCTGGACCTCGGGTACGGGGTGGCCACCGTCCAGCTCTCGTGGATCGGCGAGTCGGTGAAGCTGGGCCCGCTGAACGGGTTCACCCTCGCGACCGCGATCCTCAGCCACCGGGTCGGCCGCCGGGCGGCCCGCGCCCGCCCCGCCGCGCTGGCCTACACCGCGATCCTGGGCACGGGCGTCCTGTGCGTCCTGGCCGTCTCCTGCGGACCGGAGCCCGACCCCTCGGTTCCCGGGTTCTGGCTCCCCGTCCTGTCCGGTGTGCTGTTCAGCTCGGTCCTGCCCTGGTCGGGCGGCCTGCTGCTGCGCCAGCGCGCCGAGGCGCACGACCGGGAACGGCGCCTGGTGGCCGGTCAGGTCCGGCTCCGCGAGCGCAACCGCATCGCCCAGGACATGCACGATTCGATCGGCCACGACCTGGCGCTGATCGCCCTGCGGGCCGCCGCCCTGGAGATGGCGCCCGACCTGGACGAACGGCACCGCCGGGCGGCGGGGGAGCTGCGCGCCGCCGCCGCCGACACCACCGAGCGCCTCCGCCGGGTCATCGGCGTCCTGCGCGAGGACGGCGAGGCGCCGCTGACCCCGGCGGCGGAGAGCGTCGCCGGGATCGTGGACCGGGCGCGGGAT
Source organism: Planomonospora algeriensis (assembly GCF_977012225.1). Taxonomy (NCBI): domain Bacteria; kingdom Bacillati; phylum Actinomycetota; class Actinomycetes; order Streptosporangiales; family Streptosporangiaceae; genus Planomonospora; species Planomonospora algeriensis. The sequence goes on from NZ_CDRNDK010000475.1 coordinate 4,368, forward strand.
TCCGGCATGCGGGTGGAACTGCGCGGTGCGGGCGGGCTCCGCGACCGTACGGCCTGCCGGATCGTCCAGGAGGCGCTGACCAACGTCGCCAAGCACGCGCCCGGCGCCCCGGTGACGGTCGAGGTGGCCACCGGACCGGGCGGGATCGAACTGGCCGTGGCCAACCCCGCGCCCGGCGGCGCGACGGCCCCCGCCGTGCGGTCGCCCGGCGGCGGGCTGGGCCTGATGGGACTGCGCGAGCGC
>NZ_CDRNDK010000476.1:0-4591 GCF_977012225.1 Planomonospora algeriensis
GCCAGGGATCGGCCCGGCGTCCGCGCCGACGACGACCAGGCCGGTCAGTCCCGCCCCGCCCGCCATCCGGCCGACGTCCTCGTTCAGAGCGTCGCTCTGCTCGCCCAGCTCGGCCAGGGAGGCGACGACGGCGAAGCGGCGGCGTGGGCCGGCGAGCGCGTCGAGGGCCTTGAACGCGGCGCGCATGGAGTCGGGGTTGGCGTTGTAGGCGTCGTTGATCACGGTGACGCCGTCCGCCCGGTCGGTGACCTCCATCCGCCAGCGGCTGCGGGGCTCGGCCTCCGACAGCTCCCGGGCGATGACGGCGACCGGCAGGCCGAGCTCGTAGGCGGCCGCCGCCGCGGCCAGGGCGTTGTCCACCGCGTGCTCGCCGTACAGGCGGAGCCCGACCGGCGCGGAGCCCGAGGGGGTGCGCAGCGTGAAGGACGCGCGGCCCCGCTCGTCCACGGTCACGCCCTCGGCCCGCACGTCGGCGGTCTCGGCGCGGCCGTACCAGGTGACGCGGGCGCGGGTGCGGCCGGCCATCGCGGCCACCAGCGGGTCGTCGGCGTTCAGCACGGCCACTCCGTCGGCCGGCAGCGCCTCCGCCAGCTCGCCCTTGGCCTGGGCGATGGCCTCGCGGCTGCCGAAGACGCCGAGGTGCGCGGTGCCGACGTTGAGGACCACGCCGATCTTCGGCGGGGCGATGCGCGCCAGGTAGGCGATGTGCCCGATGTCCCTGGCGCTGAGCTCCAGCACCTGGTAGCGGGTGGTCTCGTCCGCCCTCAGCACGGTCAGCGGGTGGCCGATCTCGTTGTTGAAGGACCCGGGCGGGGCGACCGTCGGGCCGATCCTGGCGGTGAGGCGGGCCAGCAGGTCCTTGGTGCTGGTCTTGCCCGCCGAACCGGTGACGCCGATGACCGTGCAGTCGGGCAGCTCGGCGCAGACGGCGGTGGCGAGGGCGGCCAGCGCGGCCAGGACGTCGCCGACGATCACCGCCGGGGCCTCGACGGGCCGCTCCGCCAGCACCGCGACCGCCCCGGCCGCCACGGCCTGCGCCGCGAAGTCGTGGCCGTCGACCCGGTCGCCCTTGATGGCGACGAACAGCGACCCCGGTTCGGCCGCCCGGGAGTCGATGACGACCGGGCCGCGCACCACCGCGCGGGGATCGGCCATGCCCGTGAGGGCGCCCGAGGTGATCTCGGCGATCCTCGCCAGCGGCAACGGGATCATGATGCGTCTTCCCTACTCTCGTCCGTGCTTCGGCGTCCGGTACGGCTCCGCCGTCCGGCGATCGCGTCGGCCACCACCTGCCTGTCGTCGAACGGCAGAACCCGGTCTCCGACGTACTGACCCTGCTCGTGGCCTTTGCCCGCCACGACGACGACGTCGCCGGAGCCCGCCCGGCCGATCGCCAGCTCGATGGCCGCGGCCCGGTCCGGCTCAATGATCACATGCGCGCGCTCCTCCTCGGGCACGCCGAGGACTCCGTCCATCATCTCGGCCAGGATCCGCAGGGGGTCCTCCGAGCGAGGGTTGTCGCTGGTGAGAATAGCCACATCCGCCAGGCGTGCGGCGGCTTCCCCCATCATCGGGCGTTTGCCCCGGTCCCGGTCGCCTCCGCAGCCGAGCACCACGGTCAGGTCGCCGGCCGTCACCTCGCGCAGCGAGCGCAGCACCGATTCCACCGCGCCGGGCTTGTGCGAGTAGTCGACGATCGCCTCGAAGCCGTCGGCGCCGGGGACGCGCTCCATCCGGCCGGGCACCCCGGCCAGCGTGCCCACGCCCGTCACCGCGGCGCGCAGCGACACCCCCGCCTCGACCAGGGCCACGATCGCGCCCAGCGCGTTGGCCACGTTGAAGGGGCCGGGCAGGGCCACCGCGGCGTCCTCCTCGACGCCGCCGGGGCCGACGACGCGGAAGGTGCTCCCGTCGGAACCCAGGCGCACGTCCAGGGCCTTCCACTCGGCCTGCGGGGCCCCCAGGGCGGAGAAGGAGACCGTCGGGATCCCGGCCCGCTTCAGGAGCTCGCGGCCGTGGGCGTCGTCGATGTTGACGACGCCCACCCGGCTCATCTCGGGGGTGAACAGCCGGGCCTTGGCCGAGAAGTAGTCGTCGAGGTCGTGGTGGAAGTCCAGATGGTCCTGGGAGAGGTTGGTGAACAGCGCGACGTCGTAGAAGACCGCGTCGACCCGGCCCAGGGCCAGGGCGTGGCTGGAGACCTCCATGGCGGCGGCGGTGACGCCCTGCTCGCGCATGAGGGCGAACAGTCCCTGCAGCTCGCTGGCCTCGGGGGTGGTCAGCCGGGGGGTGAAGCGCAGCCCTCCGGCGCGGATCTCCACCCCGCCGACCAGGCCGGTCGTGTGGCCCGCGGCGCGCAGCCCGGCCTCCAGCATGAAGGTGGTGGTGGTCTTGCCGCTGGTGCCGGTGACGCCGACGACCGTCATGCCGTCCGCGGGCCGGCCGTACACCCAGGCGGCGGCCTGCCCGAGCACGGCCCGCGGGTCCGGGACGACCAGGACCGCAACCCGGTCGCGACGGCGGCCTGCCGGCCCGCCGGATCGGTCAGGATCGCGGCCGCTCCCGCGGCCAGCGCCTGCGCGGCGAAGTCCGCACCGTGGGAGGCGGCTCCGGGCAGCGCGACGTAGAGGTCGCCGCGCCGGACCTGACGGGAGTCGATCGTGACCCCGCAGACCGCGGCCAGCGGCGCGCGCGACGTGCCGGAAGGGGCACCGAGCAGGCTCGCCAGACCGGAGAGCGGCCGGGGTGAACTGGTTGAAGGTCGCATGGACGACGGGGGACGCACGGCGAGAGCGTACCGTCCCCGCTCATTCCCCGGCGCGGATCCGCACCGCGGGCGGCTCGGTGCCGGTGGGCGGGATCTTCCTGCTCTTCAGCGCGAACGTCATCACCTTCTTGAAGACCGGGGCCGCGATCTCGCCTCCGTAGTGGCCTTTCCTGGGGTCCTGGATGACCGCCAGGACGACCAGCCGCGGCTTGTCGGCGGGGGCGAAGCCCGCGAAGGTCGCGGTGTAGCCGCAGTAGCCCTGGCAGGCGGCGTCGTAGCGCATCGCGGTGCCGGTCTTGCCCGCCACCCGGTAGCCGTCGATCGAGGCGAGGTTGCCGGTGCCCTCCTCGCTCACGGCGGCCTCCAGCATCAGCGAGACCTCCCGGGCCGTGCGCTCGCCGACCACCCGGGTGCGCTTCGCCGGCGCGGCGGGCACGAGCGCGCCGTCGGCGCCGGTGGTGCCGGCCACGACCGACGGGGCGATCCGCACACCGCCGTTGGCGATGGTCTGGTAGACGCTGGCCGTCTGCAGCGCGGTGACCGACACGCCCTGGCCGTAGGCGATCGTGCAGCGCTGGCTGCCCGACCACTCCTTCCACGAGGGCAGCAGGCCGGCCTCCTCCCGGTAGAGGCCCGCACCGGGCTTGGCGCCGAACCCGAAGCGCCGCAGCATCTCGTGGAGCTTCTCGTCCCCCACCTTCTGCGCGGCGAGGATCGTGCCCACGTTGCTGGAGGTGGCGACCACGCCGGAGAAGGTCAGGCGCTCGGTGGGATGCGGGTGGGAGTCGCGCAGCACCTTGTCGGCGCACCTGATGTCGTCCGCGACGGTGAACACGGTCTCGGGGCGCACGGCCCCCGACTCCAGCGCCGCCGCCGCGGTGATCACCTTGTTCGTGCTGCCCGGTTCGAACACGTCGGCCACGGCGCGGTTGACCCAGTTCTCCGCGGAGGTCTTCTCCCAGTTCTTCAGGTCCAGCTCGGGGGCGTTCGCGATCGCCACCACCTGGCCGGTCTGCACGTCCATCACGATGACGCTGCCGGTGCGGGCGCCGGTGGCCGCCACCTGCTCGCTGATCGCCTTCTGCGCGGCCCACTGGACGTCCCGGTCGATGGTGAGCCGCATGTCCCGGCCCTCCACCGGCTGCCGCCGGGTGCTGCGGGTCATCGGGATCCGCTGCCCGTCGCGGCCGGTCTCGATGCTCTGCTGGCCGTCGCGCCCGGCCAGCAGCTTGTCGTGCACGAGCTCCAGGCCGCTCAGCCCGCCACCGTCGTCCCCGACGAAGCCGATCAGGGTGCCCGCGAGGTCGCCGCCGGGGTAGTCCCTGCGGTACTCGTGCCTGCTCCCGACCCCCTTGAAGCCGTACCCGAGCACCTTCTGCGCGTGGATCGGATCGACGGTCCCGACGGGGACGTAGCGCTTGCCGGTGTCGGCGATCTCGGCGGCGATCCGCTCCTTGGGCTTGCCGAGCTCGGCGGCCAGCATCGCCGCCACCTGGCCGCGCTTGGCGGGCGTCACCTCCAGCGGGTCCACGAAGATCTCGCGCGCCTCGACCGTCAGCGCGAGTTCGTGCCCGTTGACGTCGGTGATCGAGCCGCGCCGGGCGGGGATCCGCTCCTCCTGGACGCGCTGCCTGGCCGCCTCGGCCATGTAGACCTTGGAGTCCAGGCCCTGCAACTGGACCAGGCGGCCGGCGAAGACGGAGAGCACGAAGGTCATCGCGATCAGGCCGATGCTGATCCGCCTGCCGGGGTTGCCCAGGTGCAGCACCATCGGCGCGCGCGCCGGCGGGCGGGGCGGGGGCGCCCTCCCCCTGCCGCCGCACG
>NZ_CDRNDK010000477.1:0-4587 GCF_977012225.1 Planomonospora algeriensis
CGCGTCCGGAGCCGGGGCGGGCCCCGGTGGAACCGTCGCCGCTCACGCCGAGGTCGCGCCCAGCCACGAGAGCCCCTCCTCTCCGCCGCCGTGCTCGGCGTGCGCGCCGACCAGGCTGAGGAACGCCTCGTTGAGGCTCCGCCCGCCGCGCACCTCCTCCAGCGGGCCCTGCGCGACGATCCGGCCGCGGCTCATCACCGAGACCCAGTCGCACAGCCGCTCGACCAGCTCCATGACGTGGCTGGAGAAGACGACGGTGGAGCCGGAGGCGGTGTAGCGCCGGAGCACCTCGACCAGCGTGTTGGCGCTGACCGGGTCCACGCCCTCGAACGGCTCGTCGAGGAAGAGCACCCGGGGGTTGTGCAGCAGCGCGGCGGCCAGGCCGATCTTCTTGCGCATGCCGGTGGAGTAGTCGACGACGAGCTTGTCGGCCGACTCCACCAGGTCCATGACCCGCAGCAGCTCCTCGGCGCGCCGCTCCACCTCGTCCTTGGGGATGCCCCGGAGCTGGCCGTTGTAGGAGAGCAGCTCGCGGCCCGACAGGCGCTCGAACAGGCGCAGCCCCTCGGGCAGGACGCCGATGCGGGCCTTGACCGCCACCGGGTCGCGCCAGACGTCGGCGCCGCCGATCCACACGCCGCCGCCGTCCGGGCGGAGCAGGCCCGTGACCATGCTCAGCGTGGTGGTCTTGCCGGCGCCGTTGGGGCCGACCAGCCCGGCGAAGCTGCCCTGCGGCACCACGAGATCGACACCGCCCACGGCGATCTGCTGCCCGAATCTCTTCAGCAGCCCCTGCGTCCGTACCGCATCCGCAACGTCCACCATGGCCCCTAATTTGCCAAATTTACGGTTTACCCAGCCTATCCCTACGGCGTGCAACGAACGGGCGCCCCTATTGGTTCTGGATGTCAGCGAGCGGTTACCCTGCTTGGCATGGACCTCCGGAGACGCGAGCATGGAGCCGCCGAATGACCGCTGAGCCGGTTTCCCCCGGGATCGACATCCACACCACGGCGGGCAAGATCGCCGACCTGGAGCGCCGCCTGGACGAGGCCGCCCACGCCGGTTCCGCCCGTGCCGTGGAGAAGCAGCACGCCAAGGGCAAGATGACCGCCCGCGAACGGGTGGCCGCACTGCTGGACCCGGGCAGTTTCGTGGAGTTCGACGAGCTGGCCCGGCACCGGTCCACGAGCTTCGGCCTGGAGCGCGAGCGCCCCTACGGCGACGGGGTGGTGACCGGCCACGGCACGGTGGACGGCCGCCCGGTCGCGGTGTTCGCCCAGGACTTCACGGTGTTCGGCGGGTCGCTGGGCGAGGTCTTCGGCGAGAAGATCGTCAAGGTCATGGACCACGCGCTCAAGACCGGCTGCCCGGTGATCGGCATCAACGACTCCGGCGGGGCCCGCATCCAGGAAGGCGTCGTCTCGCTGGGCCTCTACGCCGAGATCTTCAAGCGGAACGTGCACGCCTCCGGCGTGATCCCGCAGATCTCCCTGGTCATGGGCCCGTGCGCGGGCGGCGCGGTCTACTCCCCCGCCCTCACCGACTTCGTCCTGATGGTCTCGGAGAAGTCGCACATGTTCATCACCGGGCCGGACGTCATCAAGACGGTCACCGGCGAGGAGGTGACCTTCGAGGAGCTCGGCGGCGCGCACACGCACAACTCCCGCTCGGGCGTGGCGCACTACGAGGCCGCCGACGAGGCCGACTGCCTGGAGTTCGCCCGCGCTCTGCTGTCCTACCTGCCGTCCAACAACATGGACGAGGCCCCGGTCGCGGAGGCCGACCCGGTCCTGGAGGTCACCGAGGCCGACCGCGGGCTCGACACGCTGATCCCGGACTCGGCCAACCAGCCGTACGACATGCACACGGTGATCGAGTCCGTGCTGGACGACGGCGAGTTCCTGGAGCTGCACGCCCAGTTCGCCCCCAACATCCTGGTGGGCTTCGGCCGGGTGGAGGGCCGCTCGGTGGGCGTCGTCGCCAACCAGCCGATGAGCTTCGCCGGCACGCTGGACATCGCGGCCTCGGAGAAGGCCGCCCGGTTCGTGCGCACCTGCGACGCCTTCAACGTCCCCGTGCTGACGTTCGTCGACGTCCCGGGCTTCCTGCCCGGCACCGACCAGGAGTGGAACGGCATCATCCGCCGCGGCGCCAAACTGCTGTACGCCTACGCCGAGGCGACCGTGCCGCTGGTCACGGTGATCACCCGCAAGGCGTACGGCGGCGCCTACGACGTCATGGGCTCCAAGCACCTGGGCGCGGACGTCAACCTGGCCTGGCCGACCGCGCAGATCGCGGTGATGGGGGCGCAGGGCGCGGTCAACATCCTCTACCGGCGCGAGCTCGCCGCGGCCGCCGATCCGGACGCCGAGCGGGCCCGGCTCGTCACCGAGTACGAGGACACCCTCGCCAATCCGTATCTCGCGGCCGAAAGAGGGTATGTGGACGCGGTGATCCGACCCTCCGACACCCGAGTCCAGATCGTCAGGGCGCTGCGCGCGCTGCGCAACAAGCGCGCGGCCCTGCCGCCGAAGAAGCATGGGAACATCCCGCTATGACCCATCTGAAGATCGTCCGGGGTGACGCGACGCCCGAGGAGGTCGCCGCGCTGGTCCTCGCCCTGGCCTCGCATCGCGCCCCGCCCATAAAAGTCACACAAAAGTCAGAAAATTGGCGTAATCCAGCCCATCGAATGCGAAAGCCGTTTCCGGTCGGACAAGGCGCGTGGAGATCGAGCCAGCTGCCAAGATAGATCCCGGAACAGGGTGTCAAGTCGCGCGAGAGTTGGGACCATCTAAGAAATGGGCGCATATAGTCAGCCGATCAGCTAGCCACGAGGCCTGGAGGACGACATGGCCATCCTTGACCTCACCGCTCACCCCGTCGCCGCGAAGTACGCCGTACTCGTCGACGTGGGCTACCTGTACGCCGCGGCGGGTGAGGTGCTGCTGGGCGCCAAGGAGCGCAAGGAGTACAAGGTCGCCGCGGACGAGCTGATCCAGGCGCTGCAGAAGCACGCCGAGGCGCGCATCCACGGCGAGCTGCTCCGGATCTACTGGTACGACGCCGCCCGCGACCGCGTGCCGACGGTCGACCAGCGCGTCATCGCCCAGCTGCCCTGGGTCAAGGTGCGCCTGGGCAACCTCAACGCCCGCGGCCAGCAGAAGGGCGTGGACGCCCAGATCCGGAGCGATCTGGAGGCGCTGGCCCGCCACCACGCGGTCAGCGACACGATACTGATCGCCGGGGACGAGGACATGGTCCCGGCGGTCGAGGCCGCCCAGGCCTACGGCGTGCGCATCCACCTGTGGGGCGTCGAGCCTCCCTACGGCACCAACCAGGCCGAGCGGCTCGTCTGGGAGGCCGACACCGTCGAGATCCTCAGCGCCGACTTCCTCCGCGACTTCTTCAGCCGCGCCCCCCAGCCCGTCCCGGTCCCGCCCGCCACACCCTCTCCCGCGCAGGTCTTCGCCGGGCGCACCCCGGCCTCGATCAAGCCGAAGATCCCCGTCGGGCAGGTCACCAAACTCGGCCCCAGCCGCCCCCGCGTCGAGGAGGTCGGCGAGCACGTCGCCCAGAAGTGGATCCTCACCCGCGGCCGCGACAACATCCGCGACCTGCTCCCCGGCCCGATCCTGCCCACGGTCATCGACACCGAGCTGCTGATCGAGGCGGAGAAGGAGCTCGGCCACTCCCTGCGGCCGTTCCCCGAGGCCCGCGTCTGGCTCCGCGACGGCTTCTGGGCCCGCGTCTACCGCGAGTTCGACCTGGGGGTCGGCATCTCCTCCAAGTGATCACCGTCGAGCGGTCGCCGGTCCGGATGGAACGGTCCGGACGGACACGGTCCGGACGGGCACGGCCTGGACGATTCCCGCCGGTGGCGCGACCGCCCGCCGCGGCGCCCCACCGCGGTCACGGTCACGTCCGATTCCCGCCAGCCGTACGGCCTGCGCTGCGGATAGCGTCGTAGACGTGTCCGTGAGAGAGCTCGACTTCGATTCCTGTTACCGTGCCGTCGCCGCGCGGGACGCCCGGTTCGACGGGCGGTTCTACACGGCGGTCACCTCGACCCGGATCTACTGCCGTCCGATCTGCCCGGCCCGCACGCCCGCCTCCCGCAACGTGCGTTTCTACCGGCACGCCGCCTCCGCCGAGGCGGCCGGATTCCGGCCCTGCCGGCGGTGCCGCCCCGAGCTCAGCCCCGGTGATCCCGGCTGGGACCACCGGGGCGATCTGATCGGCAGGGCGCTCCGGCTGATCGACGAGGGCGTGGCCGACGATGACGGGGTGGCGGGGCTGGCCGGGCGGCTGCACGTCACCGAGCGGCACCTGCGCCGGCTGTTCACCGCCGAGCTGGGCACCGGCCCGCTGGCCGTGGCCAGGACCAAGCGCCTGCTGCTGGCCAAGCAGCTGCTGACCGAGACCGGCCTGCCGATCACCGACGTGGCGTTCGCCTCGGGGTTCGGGAGCGTGCGGCAGTTCAACGCGACGATGAAGGAGACCTACGGATTCCCCCCCGGCGACCTGCGGACCGCAGGGGGCCCGGCGAGCCGGGCGGGCGCCGGCGGCTTGCGGACCGCGGCG
>NZ_CDRNDK010000478.1:0-4582 GCF_977012225.1 Planomonospora algeriensis
CCCCGCGCCCCCGCCGCCGCACCGCGGCGGCTTCCGGGGTCCCCTCCCTCAGGGCTCGAGCTCCCGCAGGGCCGCCCGTACGGCCTGCTCGCGCGCCCAGGCCGCGTCCCTGCCGGGCAGACCGAGGAGGACCTCGTACGCCAGGCCGTCCATGACACGGCACGTCCGCAGGGCGTGCTCCCCGATGTCGTCCACCGGCCGGAACGCCCCCCGCCCGATGCCTCCCGCCACGATCCCGGCCAGCTCCGCGGCCCAGGTCCCGGTGAAGGAGGCGATCCGGGTCAGCGTCTCCTCGTCCCGCGGCGGCCGGGCGACGACCTGCGCCCACAGCCGCCACCGCACGTCCCCCGGGCCCGTGGGGAGGTACAGCTCCACCAGGCGGGCGAGCGCCCGGCGCGGGTCGGCGACGGCCGCCAGCTCGGCGGTGCGGCGCTCGGCCAGCTCGTCCTCGCTGAGCAGGAGCGTCGAGACCAGGATCCGGTCCCGCCTGCCGAAGTAGTACATGACGTGGCCGCTGCTCATGCCCGCGCGCTCGGCGATGTCGCGCACCCGCACACGCTCGGGCCCCACCTCGTCGATCGCCAGCAGCGCGGCCCGCAGCACGTGGGTCCGCACGTCGGGACGCTCCGGTCTGGTGAGGGGCACCGCCGCCGCAGGTCCGGGCTTCGCAGTCATGAGCACCACCGTACCGGTTTAGAATCCTGATCTAAGTTTGAACGTCGTTCCAGAAGGGATGCGCCGTGCGGCTGACACCGACCGAGCGTGACCGGCTGCTGCTGTTCACCGCGGCCGAGCTGGCCCGCGCCAGGAGGGCGCGGGGGCTGCGGCTGAACGTGCCGGAGGCCACCGCGCTGATCGCCGACGCGGTCTGCGAGGCCGCCCGGGACGGGGCCCGGCTGGCCGAGGCGGTCGAGGCGGGCCGGGCGGTGCTCGGCCCGGACGACGTGCTGCCCGGCGTGGCCGACATCGTCACCGAGGTGATGGTCGAGGCGGTCTTCGACGACGGCACCCGGCTGGCCGTGGTGAGCGACCCGATCGGAGGCGGCTCCCTGGGATCCGAGGCGCCCGGCGCGGTGACCGGCGCGGCCGGCGAGGACGCGGACCCGGCGGGCCCTGCGGGTCCGGACGGGGTGGAGGTGGACGTCCTCAACACGGCGGCGGTGCCGATCAGCGTCACCTCGCACTTCCACTTCTTCGAGGCCAACCCCCGGCTCCGGTTCGACCGGGGTGCCGCCTACGGGCGCAGGCTGGCCGTCCCCGCCGGTTCGGCGGTCCGCTTCGGCCCGGGCGAGAGCCGTACCGTGCGGCTGGTCCCCATCGGCGGCGCCCGCGTCGCGATCGGGTTCGCCGGGCTGGTGGACGGGCCGCTGGACGAGCCCGGGGCGTTCGAGCGGGCCATGGACAAGGCACGGGCCTGCGGCTACCTGGGGAGCGACGCGTGAGCGAGCGGATCGGCGGAGCGGACCGCACGAGCGTGTACGGCCCGCGCAGGGGCGACCGGGTCCGGCTCGGCGACACGGGCCTGGTGGTCGAGGTCGAGCACGACTCGCAGCTGCCCGGGGAGGAGTTCCTCGCCGGGTTCGGCAAGACCGCGCGGGACGGCCTGCACCTGAAGGCCGCCTCGGTCCGGGAGACCTGCGACCTGGTGATCTCCAACGTGCTGGTCCTGGACCCCTTCCTCGGGGTGCGGACCGCGTCGATCGGCGTCCGCGAGGGCCGCATCCACGCCGTCGGCCGGGCTGGGAACCCCGACACGCTGGACGGCGTGGACGTGGTGGTCGGCACCGGGACCACGATCGTGTCCGGCGAGGGGCTGATCGCCACGGCGGGCGCGATCGACACGCACGTGCACCTGCTCAGCCCGCGCATCATGGAGGCCTCGCTCGCCTCCGGCGTGACCACGATCATCGGGCAGGAGTTCGGGCCGGTCTGGGGCGTCGGGGTGAACTCGCCGTGGGCGCTGCGGCACGCGTTCAACGCCTTCGACGCCTGGCCGGTGAACATCGGCTTCCTGGCCCGCGGCTCCTCCTCGCACCCGGCTCCGCTGGTGGAGGCACTGGTCGAGGGCGGCGCTAGCGGCTTCAAGGTGCACGAGGACATGGGAGCGCACACCCGGGCGCTGGACACCGCGCTGCGGGTGGCCGAGGAGTACGACGTGCAGGTGGCGCTGCACACCGACGGCCTGAATGAGTGCCTGTCGGTCGAGGACACGCTCGCCGTGCTCGACGGCCGGACGATCCACGCCTTCCACATCGAGGGCTGCGGCGGCGGCCACGTGCCGGACGTGCTCCGGCTGGCCGGGGTGGCCAACGTGATCGGCTCCTCCACCAACCCGACGCTGCCCTTCGGCCGGGACGCGGTCGCCGAGCACCACGGGATGATCGTCTCGGTGCACGGCCTCAAGCCGGAGCTGCCCGGCGACGCCGCCCTGGCGCGGGACCGGATCCGGGCGGGCACCATGGGCGCCGAGGACGTGCTGCACGACCTCGGCGTCATCGGCATCACCTCCTCCGACGCCCAGGGCATGGGCCGCGCGGGCGAGACGGTCCGCCGGACGTTCGCCATGGCCGGGAAGATGAAGGGCGAGCCGGGCACGGGGCCGGAGGCGGGGCTGGACGCGGGCGGGCGCAACGACAACGAGCGGGTCCTGCGCTACCTGGCCAAGCTGACGGTCAACCCGGCGATCGCGCACGGGCTGGCCCACGAGGTCGGCTCCCTGGAGCCGGGCAGGCTGGCCGACATCGTGCTGTGGCGCCCCGACCACTTCGGCGCCAAGCCGCAGCTCGTGCTGAAGGCCGGTTTCCCCGCCTACGGCGTGACCGGTGACCCGAACGCCTCCACCGACGCCTGTGAGCCGCTGGTGCTGGGCCCGCAGTTCGGCGCGCACGGGGCCACCGCCGCGGACCTGTCGGTGGCCTTCGTCAGCGGGGCCGCCGCAGGGGCGGGCGGAGACGGGATGACCACCCGGCGCCGCCGCGTCGGCGTGCGCGGCACCCGGGGCATCGGCCCGGCGGACCTGGTCCGCAACTCCCGGCTCGGCACGGTCCGGGTGGACGGGCTGGGCCGGGTCACCCTCGACGGCGAGGAGGTCCGGTCCTCCCCCGCCGACGCGGTCTCCCTCAGCCGCCTGTACTTCCTCTGACCCTCCTCTTCCCTCCCCGTCCGGGAGGGCCCCGCCCGTCCGAGGACGGCCGATCCCCCAGGAGCCAGCACATGTTCTCCATGCCGCCGGAGTGGCACCCGCACACCCGCACCTGGATGTCCTGGCCGGTCTCCGGCTACGCCCTGGCGGATCCGGAGGCGTCCTACCGGGCCTGGTCGGACGTGGCCAACGCGGTCGTGCGCCACGAGCCGGTCACCATGGTCGTCGACCCGAGCGAGCGCGGATCCGCCGCCCGGTGGCTGGACCCCCGCGTCGAGGTGATGGAGCAGCCGCTCGACGACTGCTGGATGCGCGACAACGGCCCCACCTTCCTGATCGACGGGCGAGGCGGCCTGGCCGGGGTGGACTGGACCTTCAACGGCTGGGGCTGGAACGCCCACGCCAAGGACGACCTGGTGGCCCGGGCGGTCCTGGAGCGGGCCGGGGCGCGGCGCCTGCGCTCGGAGCTCGTCAACGAGGGCGGCGGCATCCACGTCGACGGCGAGGGGACGGTGATCGTCACCGAGACCGTGCAGCTCGGCGAGGCGCGCAACCCCGGCTGGACCAGGCAGGAGGTGGAGGCCGAGCTCCGCGCCCGGCTGGGGGTGGAGAAGGTGATCTGGCTGCCCCGCGGCCTGACCGCCGACTACGGCCCCTACGGCACCAGCGGGCACGTGGACCTGCTGGCCTCCTTCGCCCGGCCCGGCCTGGTGCTCTGCCACGTTCAGCCCGACCCGTCCCATCCCGACCACGCGGTCACCCGGGAGAACCTCGCGATCCTGCGGGCCTCGACCGACGCCAGGGGACGCGCCCTGGAGGTGGTCGAGCTGCTCGCGCCGGAGACGCGGGAGGCCGGCGGGAAGCTGGTCGACTACTCCTACGTCAACCATTACCTGGCCAACGGGCTGGTCCTGCTCTGCTCGTTCGACGACCCCCGGGACGCCCCGACCGCCGAGCTCTTCGCCCGGCTCTTCCCCGGGCGGGCGGTCGAGTCGGTGGACGCCCGGGACATCTTCGCCCTGGGCGGCGGCATCCACTGCATCACCCAGCAGCAGCCCGCATCACGATGAGTTATGGCGATACTTGTCCAGCGATTGTCCGCATCCGGCCATCCTCATAATAGATCTTGTCAGTGAGGGTTAATAGTGCGAATACTTGCGATTTGTTCTTATTGGCGAGGAAGGCACGTGATGAAGAAGGTCATCGTTCACAAGCCCGGTACGGTCGCGCTCAGCGGGGCCGCCAGCCCCAAGCACGTCGGCTGAACCGGAACCGCAGAGCCGGCGTCCAGAGATGGGCGCCGGTCCCCCCAGGAAAATGAGGAGATCGGTGAGTCGGGGACCCCTCGCCCCGGGAGAAGCCTCCGAAGAAGCGTCCCCTCCCCCCCCTGCTCCTGCCCCCCGTGGACGCCGACCGGCGCCTGCGCGGGCCGCTACACCG
>NZ_CDRNDK010000479.1:0-4581 GCF_977012225.1 Planomonospora algeriensis
CGCCGGTCGCCACCGCGCTGCTCGGCACCGTCCGAGGCCTGGCCGCCGGGGTGCCGCGGGACGGCGTCGACGACGCCGTGCGGGAGGCGGCGCTCAAGGCGCACGCCCGCCTGGTCGAGCACGTCGAGGAGGCGCGCGCGCCGGAGACCCCGACGCCTCCCTCGGGCCGACGGCCTGGCCCGGCTGATGGGCGCGGGCGAGGGGCTCACGGTGGACCTGGGCCGGCTCGCCGAACGGGCCGACGCCGAGCGCGACCGGCTGATGGCGCGGCTGGCCGAGTCGTGCGCGAAGCTGGGCCGCGGAGACCGGCCGCCGCTGGACGTCTGCCGCGAGCTGGTCCGCGACCACCCCGGCATCGACGGTGTGATCGACGCCGCCCGGGAGGGCACCGAGCGGGCGATCGCCTTCACCCGGGAGAAGGACCTGGTGCCCTACCACGACGGCGAGTGCCTGGTCGGCCTGGCGCCCGAGTCCCGCCGCTGGGCCATGGCGATGATCAGCTGGGCCGCGCCCGGCGAGCCCGAGAGCCCGTCCTGGTACTACATCACCCCGCCCGAGCCCACCTGGCCGGAGCAGGAGATCGAGGAGTGGCTGGAGGTCTTCAGCGCCACCACGCTGCCCGCGATCAACGTGCACGAGGTCGCTCCCGGGCACTTCTCGCACGGCCGGGCCCTGCGCCACGCGTCCTCCGACGTGCGCCGGACGCTGATGTCGCTGGCGTTCTGCGAGGGCTGGGCCCATTACGCCGAGGAGCTCTGCGTCGAGGAGGGCTTCGCCCCGGACGACCCGCGCTTCGAGATCGGCGTCTGGCTGGAGGCACTGATCCGGGTGACCCGGCTGGCCTGCGCGATCGGCGTGCACACCGGCGCGATGACGGTCGAGGAGGGCGCGCGCCGCTTCGAGGCCGACACCCACCTGGCCGGCCCGGCCGCGCTCTCGGAGGCCCGGCGGGCCACCTTCGACCCGACCTACGGCCGCTACACCTGGGGCAAGCTGGAGATCCTCGACCTGCGTGAGCGGGCCAGGGCGGAGTGGGGCGCGGGCTTCACGCTCAAGCGCTTCCACACCGCGATGCTGGACCTCGGCTCCCCGCCCCTGGGCCTCCTCGGCCGCGCGCTCTGAGGCCTGGCCCGCCGGTCCGAGGCATGAGCCCGGGCAGCACGGTCCGAAGAGATCGATCGGACCGTGCTCGTCCGGCCTGCGGCGCCTTTCCGCACGGAGTGCGGGCCTCTCCGGTCAGGTGAGGATCCTTCCTCTGAACGGCCGAAAAGTTTCACCACGCGGGGTTGAAACGACCCGATCGCATGCACGGTGGAATCATATTTACATAATGGAGCATGTCGTCCGGTCGGCGACGATCCCCTGCCGATTCGCATTGTCGGCGCATATGACACGCGTTCGCATGGACAAAAAATTACTCTGATAATCCAGGCGAATCATGGCGGTGTCATATAGTGGCGAAGTCTCATTGGGGGGAGTGGGAATGTCAACCGACGCGGCACCTCTGGATATCGGCACCGTTCGTCACTCGACTCTGGTCGATTCCTTCGGGCGGCGATATGTCGATTTTCGTCGAGGTCTGACGCCCCGCTGGGGTGTGGTCTGGATGAGCCTCCTCGCGGGGCACGCCGGTCTCGTGCTGAGCGCCACCGCCGTCGTCCTGCTGCAGGGGGCGGTGTCCGGGACCGCCGCGGCGGTCGGGATCACCCTCTCCGGCGGCATCGTGTTCGGCCTGTGCCTGCACTACCTGACGACCTTCCTGCACGAGGGCGCGCACTACAATCTGGCGCCGGGCCGACGCGCCAGCGACAGGCTGGCCAACGCCCTGATCGGGGTCCTCGTGGGGATGGACGTCAGGGTGTACCGGAAGGTGCATTTCGATCATCACCGCTATCTGGGCACGACGCGTGATCCCGAACGCAGTTACTTCGCCCCGCTCGACCTTCGTTTCCTCGCCGAAGGACTGACGGCGGTCCGCCTGTTCCGGGCTCTGCAGCACTACCGGCGGCTGATAAGGAGCAAGTCCGGGGCGGAGGCGAACGGATCCGGGCCGGTGGACCGGGTGCTCCCCGTCGCAGCCCTGGTCAACGCCTCGATGGTCGGCTGCGCCCTGTGGGCGGAAGCCGTTCCGCTGGCCGTGGCCTGGACGATCGGCCAACTGGTCGTCCTTCCGCTGATCAACACGGTCCGCCAGGTGCTCGAGCATCGCAGCGAGTTCGCCGACGACGCGGCCGACTACACACAGGTCCCCCACGGGCCGGTGAACCGGCTCTTCGGCGACGGCGCGGCGGCGAGGGTCATCGGTTCGGCCGGGTTCAACCGCCACCTGCTTCATCACTGGGATCCCAGCGTCTCCTTCACCCGCCTCCGGGAGGTGGAGGAATTCCTCATGAACACCGAGATCGCGCCCCTCCTGCGGAGCAGGCAGACCACCTATTACCGCACGTGGCGGCAATTGGAGCGGATATGACCGAGCACATCGTCGGCCGCACGCCCCTGAACGAGGAGGGCGCCGCTCCGGCCCTGCGCTGTCCGGCTTGCGGAGGCACCGCGTCGCAGCCGTGGGCGCGGGCGCGGGACGTGGAATACCACACCAGCGGCGACGAGTTCGGATATCACCGCTGTCTGGGCTGCGGAGTCCTGTTCATCGACCCCCTGCCGGTCGACCGGCTCTCGGAGATCTATCCGGCGAACTACTACGCCTACGCCTCCGCCGAGCAGTCGTTCGTGCACCGGATCAAGGATCGGCTCGACTCCCTGCGGCTGCGGCGCATCCTGTCCAAACTGGCCGGCGACGACCTGCGGGTCCTCGATGTGGGCGGTGGTGACGGCTGGCAGCTCGACGTGATCCGCGCGATCGACTCCCGCGTCACGTTCACGCAGGTCGTCGACCTCGATCCGGATGCCCAGGCGCGCGCCGTCGCCCGGGGGCACCGCTACTTCTGCGGGCGGGTGGAGGAGTTCTCCACCCACGAGCGGTTCGACCTCATCCTGCTGATCAACCTGATCGAGCATGTCAGCGATCCCCGCGCGGTACTGGAGACACTCCGCCGGCATCTGACCCCCCAGGGGTCCATCCTGATCAAAACCCCGAACACCGACAGCCTGGACGCACGCCTGTTCCGGCATCGCAACTGGGGCGGCTATCACTGCCCCAGGCACTGGGTGCTGTTCGACCGGCACAACCTCACCCGCCTCGCCGGCGAGTGCGGACTCGCCGTACGCGCGTTCTCCTATACGCAGGGAGCCCCTTTCTGGGGGGTCAGCCTGCTGGCCGCCGCGGCCGCCGGGGGTGGGTACGGGTGTCCGCCGAGCGGCCGGTGACACGGCACCCGCTGTTCCCACCGCTGGCCGCGGCCTTCGCGGCCTTCGACCTTCTCCGGGCGATGTTGCGGGGACGGCCCTCGCAGATGTTCCTCGAACTGGTCCCCGCCTCGCCAACCGGGGCTCAGGACGCCTCACGGTGAAGCCGGCCGCGGAAGGCGCCCGGAAGACGTCCGGAAGGATTCCGGGCGGGGAGCTTCCAGGCACCGTCCACCGGCTGTGACGAGCGTCCGTACCGGGACGGCGGCGGTCCCGGTCACCCGGCTCCGGGTCCGCCGGTCCGCCGTCACCATCCGGCGTTCTGCGCGGGCACCAGCGTGGCGACCAGCGCGCGGGAGGTGGCGTCGGCCTGGCGGGCCACGGCGCAGGCCAGTGCCGTGGCGGTGTCGGCGTCGCCGGCGTTGGCGGCCTCCTCCAGGGTGGTGCAGGTCGCCGAGAGCCGCCGCCCGGCGAAGGCGGCGCTGCTGCCCCGCAGCTTGTGGGCGAGCCGGGCCAGCTCCTCCAGGTCTCTGCGGTCGGCCGCGTCGACGATGGCGGCGGTGGCCGCCGAGGAGTTGTGCAGATAGGACGGGAGGAACTTCTCGGTGAGCTTGGGCCCGATGTCGCGCAGTTCGTCGAGCACGTCCGGGTCGAGCAGTTCCTCGGCGGCGGGGATTCCGGTCGTGGCGGCCGGGACCTCCGGCTCCGCGGCGGCGCCGTGTCCTGCCCCGGCGGTCGCCGTCCCCGGTTCTCCGGAGTCGGCGGCCGTATCGCCGGTACGGCCGGCCAGCGCCGTGCGCAGGGCGGCGTCGAGCTGCTGCCTGCGCAGCGGCTTGGCGAGGAACGCGTCCATGCCGGCCGCCAGGCAGCGCTGCTCGTCGGAGGCCAGGGCGGAGGCGGTCAGCGCGATGATCGGGACGGCGCTCAGTGGGGCGGGCAGCAACCGGATCCGCTCGGTGGCCTGGTAGCCGTCCAGACGCGGCATCTGGCAGTCCATGAGCACGGCGTCGTAGCGGCCCGCCCGCAGCAGGCGCAGCGCCTCCTCGCCGTCCCCGGCGACGTCGGCGGCGTAGCCGAGGCCCGCGAGCATCTCCACGACGACCTGCTGGTTGACCTCGTTGTCCTCGGCCACCAGGACCCGGACGCCGGTCCCGCCCGCGCCGCCCGCCGCGGACGGCGCGTCCCCTGCGGAGGACACGCCCGTCACGGACGGCGCACCCATCAAGGACGGCTCGTACGGCGCGGCGTCCGGAGCCGTTCCCCGGCTCCGGTCCGGGA
>NZ_CDRNDK010000480.1:0-4559 GCF_977012225.1 Planomonospora algeriensis
GCGACCTCCTCTCCCCGCCCGGCGCCGGACGGCAGCGCCGTGACCGCCGCCCTGGCGGACCCCCGCGTGCCCGAGCCGCCGCGCGACAGGAGGCTCGCCCGGTTCCCCGGCAAGGCGCTGCCGTCCAAGCGCCGCGTGGAGGACGAGAGGTCCGGCGTGTCGCTGGTCCGGCTGGGCAGGCCGTGGAAGACCCACGGTGCCTCGCCGTTCTCGACCAAGCAGGTGCTGCCTCCGGTGAAGGGCGCGGGACACCGGGCGATGCTGGTGAGCTGCCCGGTCCCGATCGAGGCGCAGGCGAGCCTGAAGGACACCGCCATCCTGGCCGCACGCTGGACGCTCAACCACCACCCCAAGGGAAGCAAGATCCGCTGGAGCGCCTCCCAGCCGCTCAAGGACGGCTGGCTGCTCGCCTACCGGGTGACGTACAAGGTGAAGGGCAAGAGCCGCTCCTCCATGGCCGCGGTGGTCCTGACCGAATCCGACCGGGCCAAACCCGCCATGGTCTTCGTGACCATCCCCGACGCGCAGCGCAAGCGCTGGCCCGACATCAACGCCGCGGCCTCCTCCGTCAAGCGCCTGTAGGGACCGGAGCCCGTCCGTCCGGGAGCCCGTCCGTCCCGGAGGGCGGGCCCCGCCGGGGTGGCGGACCGGCACGCGGGCGGGCGCCGATAGGGTGGCGCCGTGACCCAGCTCGTGCTCGCCTCGGCCTCTCCCGCCCGCCTCGCCCTGCTCCGCGGCGCCGGGCTCGATCCCAAGGTGATCGTCAGCGGCGTGGACGAGGACGCCCTCACCGCGGACACCCCCGCCGAGCTCTGCCTCACCCTGGCCAGGGCGAAGGCCGCGGCGGTGGCGCGGGACCTGGCCGGCCCGCTGGTGATCGGCTGCGACTCGATGCTGGAACTCGACGGCAGAGCGTACGGCAAGCCGTCCTCGCCCGAGGACGCCGTGGCCCGCTGGCGGAACATGCGCGGCCGGAGCGGCCGCCTGCTCACCGGGCACTGCGTGATCGACACCGCCACCGGCCGGGAGGCCGCCGAGGTCGGCGCCACGACGGTCCGCTTCGGCGCCCCGGACGACGCCGAGATCGACGCCTACGTCGCCACCGGCGAGCCCCTGCGCGTCGCGGGAGCCTTCACCCTGGACGGCACCGGCGGCTGGTTCGTCGAGGGCATCGACGGCGACCACGGCAACGTGCTGGGCATCTCCCTCCCGCTCCTGCGCCGCCTCTTCGCCGCGCTGGGAGTCTCCGTCCCCGGCCTCTGGCGGTACGCGGCGGGCGACGGATCCCGATAATCTTCGCGGCATGGGTGTAATCCGCTCCTTCGCCGACGGCATGGGGTTCTTCCTCCAGGGACTGCGCTGGGTCGCACGCCACCCGGGGTGGTGGCTGTTCGGTCTGATCCCGGCACTGATCGTGTTCGTGCTCTACGCCGCGGGGCTCTACTTCCTGGGAACGAGCGCCGGGGAGCTGGCCGAGTGGCTGACGCCGTTCGCCGACGGATGGAGCGAAGGGCTCCGGAACACCTTCCGGATCCTGGTCGGCGTGGTGGTCTTCGGGGCGGGGCTGGTGCTGGCCGTGGTGACCTTCGCCGCGGTGACCCTGGTCGTCGGCGAGCCGTTCTACGAGAAGCTCTCGGAGAGGGCCGAGCAGACCTACGGCGAGGTGCCCACCGGACACGAGCTGCCGCTGTGGAGATCGATCCCGCGGTCGATCAAGGACAGCCTGGTCACCCTCGGATATGTGCTGCTGTTCACGGTCCCGCTGTTCTTCCTGGGCTTCGTGCCGGTGATCGGGCAGACCGTGGTCCCGGTGCTGGGCGCCATGGTCTCGGGTTTCTTCCTCACGGTCGAGCTCACCGCACTGGCCATGGAACGCAGGGGGCTGGTCCGCAGGAACCGGTTCGCACTGCTCCGCGGGGACAAGGCGCTCGCCCTCGGCTTCGGCGTGCTGCTGTTCCTGCTCTTCCTCATCCCGCTGGGCGCGGTGGTCGCCATGCCCGCCGCCGTCGCGGGCGCGGCCATCATGGTCCGCACGAGGCTGGCCGCCGGCGGTCCGCCCGCCCGGAACACCCCGCCGGGACCCTTCCCGCCGGGACCTTTCCCGCCGGGGCCTTTCCCGTCAGGACCTCGTCCACAGGGGCGCTGACCCGCCGCCGGTCGTCCACAGGGCCGGGGCGGGGCGGAAACCGCCGGCCCGGATCCGGCGATGCTGTCGGCCATGACAACCCACACCCCGGCCTCCCCGGACCTCCCGGCCGGCCCGCCCGACCTGTTGCTCGGCTCCACCGAGGACGTCCTCGGCGCCGTCCCCTACCTGCTGGGCTTCCACCCCGCCGAGAGCCTCGTCGTGATCGGCCTGCGCGGTTCTCCGCCCAAGGGCCGCGTGCACCTCACCGTCCGGTGGGACCTGCCGCTGTCCGACCACGATCTCGGCCGGATCCTCCCGTTGCTCCGCAAGGAGGAGATCACCCAGGTCATCGTCGCCGGCTACGGGTCCGGCGCGCTGGTGACCCCCGCGGCGGACGCGGCCGTCGCCCTGTTCCGGGAGGGCGGGATCAGGCTGCTCGACGCGCTCCGGGTGGAGGACGGCCGCTACTGGTCCTATGTCTGCTCGCGCACCGACTGCTGCCCTCCCTCCGGCGCGCCCTACGACCGCGAGGCAGGCGCGGTCGCGGTCCGGGCCGTCGCGCACGGGCTGGTGGCGCTGCCCGACCGGGAGACCCTGGAACGCTCGCTCGCCCCCCTCGGCGGGCGCCCGGACGGCGATGCGCGGGGTCACCGGTCGCGTCGCGGAGGAACTGCGCCGGCGCGTCGCCGACTGCGAGGACCCCGACGGGCTCGCGGCGGAGCTCGTCGCCGACGGGATGGCCCGCGTGCGCGCGGCGATCGGGGTCTACGCCGCGGGCGGGCGGCTCGACGACGAGCAGGCGGCCAGGCTCGGGTTCGACCTGGCTGTGATCCGGATCCGGGACGAGGCATGGGCGCTGATCACCGATGACTCCCACGATGCTCACCGCAGGCTCTGGCAGGACCTCACCCGCAGACTGGAGCCGAGGTTCGTGCCACCGGCCGCGTCACTGCTCGGCATGGTCGCCTGGCGCGACGGCGACTCCGCCCTGGCGAGCGTCGCCCTGGCCCGTGCGCACGAGACCGATCCCGGCTACTCCATGGCCAATCTGCTCATGGAAGCGCTGCGATGCCTGCTCCCGCCGCACGCGCTCAAGGACAGGATGCCCAGTCCCGAGGAACTGGACCTGCAGATGGGCCTGCCCCGGACGTCCTGGCTGCTCCCCATGGTCGTCCTGTTGGAGGAGCCGTCGGTGGATCCGGTCGGCCTGGCGGGATGAAACGTCAGCCCTCTTCGCGCTTGCGGCGCTCGTTGTAGGCCCGCATGCGGGGCGGATAACCGGTGAGCTGCACGTCGTAGACGGGGAGGGCGAGATCGCGGGCGACCTTGCGGATCACCGCGGGTGCGCCGACCCGGCGCCGGGTCCACTCGCCGTCGTCGGCGACGGCCACGGCGGTGGTGTCGGTCGCGAAGGTCTCCGGTTCGACGTAGAACTCCACGCCGCGGCGTGACTTCGCGAAGGCGATGAGCGCCTCGATGTCGGCGTCGTTCGCCGCCCGATCGAACTTTGCGATCTTCGGCCCGCGCAGACGCCTCAAACCATAGCGATCCCGCCATCTCATGCCCATTGTTATACCTCCCCGGACCCTTCCATGGTGGACGCCAGGGGAACTCCAGGGACGGCGTCAGGGGGAACCCCGATGCGCGGGCCGGCCGTTCCGGACGAACATGGAGGTCAAAAGGGCGACGAAGGGATGGTCGGTTCCATGGCGGGCACAGTGACACCACCGGTGAATCCGCGGCACGGGGGCGTGCCGGCGGCGGGGCCCAGGTCCGGTCACGCCGGCCTCAGGGTGAGCAACCAGGACCGGGAGCAGGTGGTCGAGCACGTCAAAGCCGCCTACGCGGAAGGACGGCTCGACGAACTCGAGTTCGACGACCGGCTGGAGCGGGCGATGACCGCCCGGGTCCACGGCGACCTCATCCCCATCATGCAGGAGCTGTACGGATCCCGTCCGCCCCTGCCCGCCCCCTACCCGCCGCAGATGCGTCCGGCACCGGGCCAGACGTATCCCGGGCAGGCGCGGGCGCGGACGGGCGGGGACCGGGTGGGCGCGGCCGCAGCGCACCTGCTCCCGCTGGCGGGCCTGTTCGTGCTGGGACCGCTCGTCATGCTGCTCGCGGCGGGCAGGACCTCCCCCTACATCCGCAGGCACGCCGTGGAGGCGCTGAACTTCCACCTCACCCTGATCGGCGCCACCATCGTGCTGGCGATCACGTTCGTGGGCGCCGTACTGGTGCCCCTGCTCTGGGTCGGCGGAGTGGTGCTGTCGGTCGTCGGCGGGCTGGCGGCGCTGGGCGAGGGGGACTTCCGCTACCCGTTCACGTTGCGCCCGATCAAGTGAGCCGCGACGCACGCGCCGAGGGCGGGGCGGACCCCGGCGTGCCGGGGCGGGCCCGGCGGGCGCGGCGACGCGCCGTCGCGCGTCGC
>NZ_CDRNDK010000481.1:0-4547 GCF_977012225.1 Planomonospora algeriensis
TGGCCTCCGCGGCGGCACCGCTCACCTGCCGGTTCCGGAGGCGGAGCACGACGCTGGCGCGCCGGGAGGCCGACGCGCTGGAGCGGGCGGCGGCCGAGTCCGGCACCTCCGTCTCCGGGCTCGTGATCGCGGCCGTCGCCGCCTACGTCGCCCGCATGACCGGAGCCCGGGAGGCCGTGCTCGGCCTGGCCGTGACCGCCCGGACCACCCCGCTCTCCCGCCGCACCCCCGGCATGCTCTCCAACGTGCTCCCGCTGCGCCTGACCGCGGGCCCGCAGACGACCATCGGCGAACTGGCCGGGCAGGTCAACCGGGAGGTCGGGCGGCTCCTGGTGCACCAGCGGCACCGGTACGAGGACCTCCGGCGCGAGCTGGGCGGACGGCTGTTCGGGCCGGTGGTCAACATCATGCGCTTCGACTACGACCTGAGCTTCGCCGGGCACCCCGCCACCGCCCACCCGCTGGCCACCGGCCCGATCGAGGACCTGTCGGTCAACCTCTACAGCGACCCCGGCGGCTCCGGCGGCCGCGGCGTGCGCGTCGACTTCGACGGCCACCCGGACCTGTACGGCGAGGCCGAGCTGGCCGGGCACCACGGGCGGTTCCTGCGCCTGCTGTCCGGGATCGCCCAGGCCGGTCCGGGCCGCCGCCTCGGCGAGCTGGACCTGCTCGACGAGCGGGAGCGGGACCTGCTGGCCGGCTGGAGCGCCGTACCGGGCGAGGTTCCGGGCGGCACCGTCGTGGACCTGTTCGCCGAGCACGTACGGCGCACCCCCGGGGCCGCCGCGCTGGTCGCGGGGGAGACGGAGCTCACCTACGCGGAGCTGAACGCCCGCGCCAACCGGCTGGCGCACCACCTGATCGCCCTCGGCGCGGGCCCGGAGCGCCACGTCGGGCTGTCGGTCCCGCGCTCGGCCGACATGGTCGTCGCGTTCCTGGCCGTCCTGAAGTCCGGCGCCGCGTACCTGCCGCTCGACCCGGGCCATCCGGCCGAGCGGCTGGCGGTCATGCTCGCCGACGCGGCTCCGCCGATCGTGGTCACCGGGGGCGGGACCGCCGGGCTGTTCACCGCCGGACCCGGCGCGGACGGGCCGGACACGGGCGGGCCGGGTGGAGGCGGGCCGGTCACCGCGGGTTCGGGTACGGACGGGAGACCCGGAACCGAGAGGGCCGCGGGGGAGCCCGCTCCCGTGCTCGTCGACCTGGACGTCTGGGACGGGGCGGGCCTGCCCGCGACCGATCCCGGCGGGCGGATCCTGCCCGGCCACCCCGCCTACGTCGTCTACACCTCCGGCTCCACCGGCCGCCCGAAGGGGGTCGTGGTCACCCACGCGGGCCTGCCCGCCCACGCCCGCACCGGGACCGGCCGGTACGCCGTCACCCCCGGCAGCCGTGTCCTGCAGTTCGCCTCGATCGGCTTCGACGGGGCGGTGCTGGAGTGGCTGACGGCCTTCTCCGCGGGCGCGGCGCTCGTCCTGGCGCCCCCGGACGTGTACGGCGGAGAGCCGCTCGGCCGGTTCCTCGCCGAGGCGCGGATCACGCACGCGTTCATCACCCCCGCGGCGCTGGCGACGGTTCCCGAGGCGCCGCTGCCGGACCTGCGCACCCTGCTGGTCGGCGGCGAGGCCTGCCGCCCGGAACTGGTCCGCCGCTGGTCCTCCGGCCGCCGGATGGTCAACGTCTACGGGCCGACGGAGACCACCGTCGTGGTCACCGCCAGCGACCCGCTGACCTCGCCGGACGACACCCCGATCGGCCGTCCCGTCCCCGGCGTCCGGTTGCACGTCCTCGACGCCGCCCTGCGCCCGGTCCCGCCCGGCACGGCCGGGGAGCTCTACGTGTCCGGTGCCGCGGTGGCCCGCGGTTACCTCGGCCGGCCCGGCCTGACCGCCGAGCGGTTCGTCGCCGACCCGTCCACGCCCGGCGGGCGCATGTACCGCACCGGCGACCTGGTCCGGTGGCGTGCCGACGGCAGCCTGGAGTACCTGGGCCGGGCCGACCAGCAGGTCAAGATCCGGGGGTTCCGCATCGAGCCGGGCGAGATCGAGGCGGTGCTCGCGGCGCATCCCCTGGTCCGGCAGGCGGTGGTGCTGGCCCGCGCCGACGGGCCGGGGGAGCGGCGGCTGGTCGCCTACGTCGTCGGTGCGGCGGGTGCGGAAGGCTCTGCAGGCTCTGCGGGTGCGGCGGGAATGACGGACGCCGCGGACACGGCGGGTCCGCTGGATCCGGACGCGCTGCGCGGGTTCGCCCGGCGGTCGCTGCCCGACTACATGGTGCCCCGCGCCGTCGTCGTCCTCGACGAACTGCCGCTCAACGCCAACGGCAAGCTGGACCGGGCCGCACTGCCCGCCCCGGCGTGGGAGAACGGCGGCAGGGAACCGTCCGGCGACCGCGAACGGCTGCTGTGCGGGCTGTTCGCCGAGGTGCTCGGACTGTCCCGGGTCAGCGCCGACGACGGCTTCTTCGACCTGGGCGGGGACAGCATCCTGGCGATCGGGCTCGTCGCCCGCGCCCGGGAGGCGGGTCTGGCGATCACGCCGGGACAGGTGTTCCGCCACCAGAGCCCCGAGGCCCTGGCGCTCGTCGCGATGGAGAGCGGGCCGGAGGCGGCCGAGGACACCGACGGGGTGGGACCCGTGCCCGCGACCCCGATCATGCGGTGGCTGGCCGAGGGCGGTGGACCGATCGGCGGGTTCAGCCAGACGGTGGTGCTGCGGGTCCCGCCGGATCTGGGGCTGGAGGCGCTGACCGCCGGAGTGCAGGCCGTACTGGACCGGCACGACACGCTCCGGCTGACCTGCCCGGACGGCGGAGGCGGCCGGCGGACCGGGACCCGGCGGCCGACGGCCCACCGGCGCTGGAGGTGCTGCCTCGGGGAGCGGTCCGGGCCGCCGACTGCGTGCGCCGCCATGGGATGGGCGGCGATCCGGCCGGTCCGGAGCCGGGGGACGACCGTTCCGGGAAAGGCCGGGGCGGTGCCGGCTTCCGCGGAGGAATGGTCGCGGGCGGTGGCCGAGGCGGCGGCGCGGTCGCGGGCGGAGCTGGATCCGGCGGCGGGCCGGATGGTGCGGGTGGTGTGGCTGGACGCGGGTGCGGGGACGTCGGGCCGGTTGGTGGTGACGATCCATCACCTGTCGGTGGACGGGGTGTCGTGGCGGATCCTGCTGCCGGACCTGTTCGCGGCCTGGGAGGCGGCACGGAGGGGTGAGACTCCCGCCCTGGCTCCGGTGCCGGTCTCGTTCCGGACGTGGGCGCGGACGCTCCGGGCCGAGGCCCGGACCAGAGCGGGCGAGCTGGACGACTGGGTCCGTGCGCTCGGCGCCCCGGCCGCGGCCCACGACTCCGCGCCTGTGCCGTACGGCGACGCGCCTGTGCCGTACGGCGACGCGGGCGGTCCGGGCAGAGGTCCGGGCGGCGATTCGGACGGCGGTGTGGACGGTTCCGCTTCGGACTGGGGGACGTGGGACTCGCGGCGCGAACTGATCGTGGAGCTTCCCCGCGACGTCACCGAGCCGCTGCTGGGCAGGCTCCCGGCGGCGTTCCACGGCCGGGTCGACGACGTGCTGCTCGCCGGGCTCGCCGCGGCGGTCACGCGGCGGCGCGGGGAACGCTCCGTCCTGGTCGACGTCGAAGGGCACGGCCGCCATGACCTGACCGCCGGTCCTGCCGACGGCACCTTCGGCATCTCCGGCGGCCCTTCCGGTGGCACGGACCTGTCCAGGACCGTCGGCTGGTTCACCTGCCTGCACCCGGCCAGGATCGACGCGGGCGAGGCGGGCACGACCGGCTGGGCCGAGCTCATCGCGGGCGGGCCCGCCGCAGGAAAGGCCGTCAAGCGGGTCAAGGAGCAACTGCGGGCGCTGCCCGACCCGCTGGGCTACGGTCTGCTCCGCCACCTCGACCCCGACGCCGCCCCGGTCCTCGCCGCCCTGCCGCAGGCGGAGATCGGCTTCAACTACCTCGGCCGGATCACGGTCTCCGGGCAGGACTGGGAACCGGCCGGCGACGGTCTGATCGGGGGACGGGACGCGGCGGCCCCGCTCCGGCACGGCATCCAGATCGACGCCGTGGCCCTGGGCGACGTGCTCCGCCTCACCTGGACCTGGGCCGGGGCGCACTACGCCGAGGAGGAGGTCGCCGCCCTGGCCGAGGCGTACTCCCAGGCCCTCACCGGCCTGTCCCGGCACACCGGCGGCGGCCTCACCCCGTCGGACGTTCAGGCCCCGCTGACCCAGCGGGACCTCGACGGGCTGGGCCCGGACCTGCAGGACGCCTGGCCGCTCACCCCCCTCCAGCACGGCCTGTTCTTCCACACGCTGCTCGACACGGACGTCTACACCGCGCAGCTCACCCTCGACCTGGAGGGTCCCCTCGACGCGGAGAGGCTGCGGCGGGCCGCCGACCGGCTGGTCGGCAGGCATCCCGTGCTGAGGGCCTCCTTCGAGCTCCGCGCCGACGAGCCGGTCCAGCTGGTGCGCCGGCGGGTGGAGGTGCCCTGGCGTGAGGTCGAGGGCGTCGATCCCGAGCGGGTGGCGGCCGAGGAGCGG
>NZ_CDRNDK010000482.1:0-4487 GCF_977012225.1 Planomonospora algeriensis
TCGGTGGCGGGGGGCTCGGCGTCCGGCAGGTCGCCCGGCCGGCCGGCGGGCGCGTCGTCGTGGGCGGCCGCACCGGTCGGGAAGGATCCACCGGTTCCGGAGGCGGAGGCCGTACCGGTCTCGGAAGATCCGTGGGCCGTACCCGCTCCGGAGGGCGCCACGTCGGCGCGCTGGGGAGGCACCAGCGGCCCTGTGTCGCTGAGCCCGTCGTCGTGGTGGTCCTCGCGGCCGTCGCGGCGGGGGTGGACCAGCCGGTCGGCGATGCGTTCGGATGTGCGGCGGTCTGAGTCTCGGTCGGGTCGGTCGTTCATCGAGTCACCGTCCTCAGGGGGATATCGGGGGTCTGTGAACCTCAGTCGGTCCGCGTGTCGTCGCGGACCCGTCCGGAGCGTGCCTCCGCGTGCCGGGGGGAGCCGTTCCGGGGGGAGCCGTCGTCCACGCCGCGGGATGCGGGGACCTCCAGCAGTTCCTCGAACAGGGCCCGGTAGTGCACCATGGCCTGCCGGAGCTCCTCGGTGGAGGCCGCCTGCCGGATGGCGCGGCCGCTGATCTCGTGGGCCTTGCGGTAGTGGTCGAGGGTGCGGCCGTGGGCCACCGACAGGTCGGCGATCCGCTGCTCGAAGTCCTCGGTCGGATAGCCTCGGTCGGCCATCACCGAGGTCACCAGATGGTCGGCCTCGGTGACGGAGAAACCAGGAGCGTCCACGAAACGCTCCTGGACCTCGGTCCACTTCTTGGCGTAGGCCTGGCGCGCCTCGGGGCTGAGCGGGCGGATGTCCAGGGAGTCGAAGCGCTGCTCGCGGGCGATGAGCTCCTGCTCGGCCTCACGCCGGTTCTCGCGCTCGCGCACGGTCCGGTCGTACTCGGGTCCGAACCGGTCGCGGAGCCGGTGCCGGCGTCGTCGCCGCAGTACGGCGTAGCCGAGGGCGACGATCGCCACCACCGCGACCACGACGGCGGCCACCCAGACGAGGGTATCGGCGGACATGTGGGCCTCCGGTCGGTTGTGTCGGCGGTTGCCTCCGTGCGCTGCCCCGGAGGGCCGCCTCGAAACCGCCGACGCGACCGGGGGTTCAGGGCTCGGAGCGGCCACCGGGGAGGGTCCTGCGGGCCTCGGCGAGGACCGTCCCGACGAGCGACTCCCCGGAGGCGGCGGCCGGGACCTCCCGGAACCCGAGCTCCGGGTCGTAGGCGATGTCCAGGCCCGCGGCGACCAGCCGGTCCGCCCAGCGCAGGGCCGTGTTGAGCTTCTCCGCCGGGATCGCGCGGCCCTGGGCGACCGACGACAGGTTGCGCAGGTTCGTCGCCGGGCCGGACTGCGCGTGCGCGCGGTTCAGCTTCCACGGGATCGCGCGGGAGTGGTCGAGCATCGGCTTCGACAGCCCCGCGGCCCGCTTGGCCTGCAGGATGCCGGACTCGCTCACCCCGAACCGCGCGGCCAGCTCCGCGTTCGACAACCCCTGCCCGGCCAGCCGCCGCAGCTCCTCCTGGTCGATCAGCGCCCTGCGCCCCACACGCCCCGCCCTTCAGCCGATCACTCCGCCGGGCGAACGCCTCGGCGTGCACATGTCCACTCGATCTGCGCTAAGGTTATGACGTCCGCCCGAGAGGGGCGGCCCGCAAGGGCCGAACGGACAAACCGGGACGTAGCGCAGCTTGGTAGCGCACCTGACTGGGGGTCAGGGGGTCGCAGGTTCAAATCCTGTCGTCCCGACCAGGTTCTACTGGTCGTCAAGGGTGTCACGTTTTTAACGTGGCACCCTTTTTGTGGGAAATTCCCATTTTGGGTGATATGTGACCTCGTCGGCCGAGTTTTGCTGTGCATGCGATAAATCTTGTTCCTGATGCTTACAATTATCGGATGACGCATCCCGTATTCGACAGACGGACATGGTCGGATGCTCAGCTCGTCGACGCCGTGTCCGGTTCATCTTCCTGGAGAGGAGTCCTGCGGGAACTCGGTCTCAATGCGAGTTCCGCCGGATCCATTCGGGTGGTGCGCCGCCATGTGGAACGTCTGGGGCTGGATACCGGGCATTTCACCGGTCAGCGTCGCTGGTCGGATACGTCTCTCGCCTCCGCCGTGAACGATGGAAGGTCCTGGCCCGAGCTGCTCGATCTGTTGGGACTCCAGTCGGATTCTGGATCGAACAGGGCTGCGGTCAGGGTTCACCCGGCCCGTTTGGGGCTCGATATGAGCCGCTTCGACGGAGATGCTTCGGGTGTGCGATTGAGCAGGCATGCGATGCCGAAAGCGGATCTTTCCCAGCTCAGGAGCGCCGCGCCGGCGATGGCTATGGCATGGTTCGCGCTTCGCGGCTGCGCCGTGGCTCTGCCTGTCGAGCCTCAGGTGTACGACCTACTCGTAACCGTCGACGATGTGATCCGGTGTGTCCAGGTCAAGAGCACGACCAGTATGTCCGATGACGGTTGGATGGTGAATGTCCAAGGCCGACACGTCTACGGCAGATCGACCCTGATCCCGTACGATCCGAAGGATCTTGATTTTTTTCTTCATCGTGGATGGCGATCTGGATGTATATTTCATTCCCATGGGGGTGATAGCCGGCAGGTTGAGGATTCCGTTGAAACGTTATCGGGAATATGTGTGCGGGAACGCATCGGGATTGATCCAGTAGGATTTTTATATCTTCGAACTTGACCGGGGTCGGAGGCGCTCGCCAAGCTGTTCGAGGCCGGGATCGCCTCTTGAGAGAGCTTGCGGGTTTCCTCGGCCATTCCTGTCGGCTGCGCAAGAACGACGACATACGGGCGAGTGGACAGTCGGCGGTCTTGCCCGATGCGCCGCAGTGTCGAAGGGCCGCCCCCCGGTGACTCGTCACCGTCCTTGACGAAGGACGCGTCATCGACCTCCAGGCCACCGGGCTGATCGCAGCCTCCATCCGCCAGGTCGGCTCGCTCCGCCGTCGTTGATCAGTGCGGGCGAAACCGGAGAACACCTCGGTTCAGGACGGTACGTGCTGGACGCTCAGCGTGAACTGTCCGGATCACCCCCCATAGGGCAGTATGTGCGGATGAAGGTCCACCACCTCAACTGCGGGACGATGGCGCCGCCGACCGCGCCGCGCATGGTCGCCCACTGCCTGCTCCTGGAGACCGCGCGCGACCTGGTGCTGGTCGACACCGGCTTCGCCCTCGGCGAGGACCGCTTGGAGACGTTCTTCCTGCGTACGGCCCGGCCTTCCCTCGACCCTGCCGAGTCCGCCGTCCGGCAGGTCCAGGACCTGGGACTGGATCCCGGTGATGTGCGCCACATCGTGCTCACCCACCTGGACGCCGACCACGCCGGCGGGCTGCGGGACTTCCCGCACGCCCGCGTCCACGTGCACGCCGCCGAACTGGCCGCGGCCACCCGTCCCGGCGGCGGAGCGGCCCAGCGGCGCCGCTACCTGCCCGCCCAGTGGGCGCACGGTCCCGACTGGGTCCCATACGACGATGCCGGAGAGGAGCTGTTCGGCCTGCGGGCCCGCCCGCTGGACGGGGTGGAGGACGTGGCGCTGGTCCCGCTGGCCGGGCACAGCCGGGGCCACTCCGGCGTGGCCGTGGACACCGGCGACGGCTGGCTGCTGCACGCCGGCGATGCCTACTGGTTCCACGGGGAGCTCTCCGCGCCGTCGCACTGCCCGCTGACGCTGCGCGTCGCCCAGCGGCTCATCGCCGTCGACCACGCCCAGCGGCTGGCCAACCTGGCCCGGCTGCGGGAACTGCCCGAACAGGTCCAGGTCTTCAGCGCCCACGACGCGAGCGAACTGACCCGCTACACCGGATGAGCAGGCGGGCTCCCCGCCGCGTGGTACCGAGCGGCGTCAGCCGACTCGGCCCACCTGATCGGTCACGGCCCCCAGGAGCGCTCTCAGCGCAGGGGCCGCCGGGCCCTGTCGAGTGACCGCGACGAGGCGACGCCGGACGTCGGCTTCGGCGACGTCGCGGATCGCCAGCGCCGTGTCCGCCGCCGGCAGTGTCAGGACCGGTAGCAGCGCCACGGCTCCCGTGGTGCGCACGAGTTCGAGCTGGATCTCCGCGTCGTTGGAGCGGTGCCGTACGTCGGGTTCGTAGCCGCCCAGGGACCGGCAGGTCCCCATCACCATGGCGTGGTGGCCGGTGCCCGCGGCCGAGGCGGCCCAGACCTCCTCGCGCAGCGAGGCCAGCGCGACGGGTCCTTCCTGCCGGGCCAGCGGATGCGCCGGTGAGAGCACCAGCTTGAGCGGTTCCTCGTGCAGCGGCGCGAAGTTCAGCCCTTCCGGCCGGGGCCGCGGGTGGCCGTCGTACTCGTCGCTGATGACCAGGTCGACCGCTCCCAGGCGCAGCCCCGGCAGCGCCTGCTCCAGCTCGAGTTCGGAGACCTCCGCGCGCACCAGCGGATGCTCGGCCGTCAGGCGGGCCACGGCGGGCACCAGCAGGCGGCGGGCCGCCGACTGCAGGCCGCCGGCGCGTACGGTGCCGCGGACCTCACCGCCCAGAGCCGC
>NZ_CDRNDK010000483.1:0-4473 GCF_977012225.1 Planomonospora algeriensis
GGCGGGGCGGGGTCCCCCGCCGACCGGGGACGCCGCGCCATCCGGGAGAAGGCGCTCATCGGCCGCGCGGCGGCGGAACCGAGGACTTCCCGGCGGCGGCAACCGTTCCGCACCCCGCGTGCACTCCGGCCGCCACTCCCGGCGGGCCTACTGGAGGAAGAGGGCCGAACGGCCCGCACTTCTCCTCCAAGGGGCACACAGGGGATCACCGCCATGACCTTCATCGCCACTCTCGCCATCGTCCTCCGCGTCCTGGGCAACACCCTCGTCCTGCCGCTGGCCGCCTGGGCGATCCTCGCCGCGTGCGGCCCGGTCCACGCGAGTGCGGCGGCCTGCGACGCGGCCGACGGGCTGAGCCGGGTGGAGAGGACCGCCGGGATGACCGCGGACGACCTGCTCCAGGTCGCGGAGAAGCAGCTCACCGACAAGCCCCGGGCCGGCAAGCCCCGCCGCTGAGCTCCACCGGACCCCGTACGGCGGTGGCCGGACGGCGTCCCGCCCACCACGTCCCGCCCACCGGAGTTCCGTACACGTGGAAGATCCGGCCGGTTCCGGATCTTCCACGCCCGGTGTCCCGTTGCTACATTCCGAGATGAGAATTCATTTCAGTTTTTGGACCGGAGGGCTCGATGACCGCTCTCACCCCCGAGCCGAAGCCGACGGCGCCCGCCCGCCGCGACCTGCCGCCGTCGATGGTCGAGCGGATGACCCTGATCATGGACGCGTTCACCGGCCGCTCCACCCGGCTGACCCTGGAGGACGTGGCCCGCCGCACGCATCTGCCGCGCTCGACGGCGCACCGGATCCTCGACCAGCTGGTCCGCCTCGGCTGGATCGAGCACACCTCCTTCGGCTACGGCCTGGGGCCGCGCGCTCTCGGGCTCGGCGGCGGCGACGGCCACGGCGAGGTCCGGGAGGCGGCCGCGCCGCTCCTGCACGACCTGCAGCTCAGGACCGGCCTCGTGGTCCATCTGGCGGTCCTCGACGGGGCGGAGGTCTTCTACCTCGACAAGGTCGGCGGGCGGTTCGCCGCCTCGGTCCCCTCCCGGGTCGGCGGCCGGGCCCCGGCCCACTCGACCGCGCTGGGCAAGGCGATGCTGGCCTGGCTCGAACCCGAGGAGGTCGACGCCAGGATCGGGGCCATCGGCCGGCTGACCGGCCGCACCATCGGCGAGATGGGCATCCTCCACCAGGAGCTGAACCGGGTGCGGCAGCGGCGGGGGCTGGCGTTCGAACGGGGCGAGTGCTTCCCCGACATCGCCTGCGTGGCCGCGGCGATCCGCGGTCCCGAGGGGCCGGTGGCGGCGATCTCCCTGGTGGGGGACGCGCGGACGCCGCTGGAGAAGGTCGCCTCGCTGGTGGCCTGTGCCGCGCGCGAGGCTTCGGGGACGCTCTTCCCGGACGCGGCGGCCCCTCGGCGGGCCCGCCTGATGGCGGTGGTCCCGGACCGGACGTGGTCCGCCGAGACGGTGAACCGGCTCCTGGCCACCGGCCAGAACGGCGACTGGTTCTGACGCCGCCGCGCGGGGAAACCGGGTTCCAGCCTCCCTGATACCGCGGCCGGACGACGGTGCGCGGGGCACCGGAAGCCTCACGCCCGGAACGTGCGGCGGTAGGCGTCCGGCGGTACGCCGATCACGCGGTGGAAATGGCGGCGCAGCGTCGCCGCCGTGCCCATGCCCGCGGCCGAGGCGATGGCGTCGACGCTGTCGTCCGTGGTCTCCAGCAGCTCCTGCGCGCGGCGGATCCGCTGACCGAGCAGCCACTGCAGCGGGGTGGTGCCGGTCACCGCGCGGAAGTGGCGGGCCAGATGGCGTGAGCTCATGTTCGCCCGGCGGGCCAGGTCCTCCACGGTGAGGGGCCGGTCCAGCCGCCGCATCACCCAGGGGAGCAGCTCGGCCAGGGGATGGCCGTCCTGGGCCGGCACCGGCGTGGTGACGAACTGGGCCTGGCCTCCGGCTCGGTGGGGCGGCACGACCAGGCGGCGGGCGACCACGTTCGCGACCGCCGACCCGTGGTCGCGGCGGACCAGGTGCAGGCACAGGTCCATCGCCGCGGCCTTGCCCGCGGACGTGAGCACGCTGCCGTTGTCGACGTAGAGCACGTCCGGGTCGACCTCCACCCGGGGGTAGCGCGCGGCCAGTTGCCAGGCATGCGCCCAGTGCGTGGTCGCGCGCAGCCCGTCCAGCAGGCCTGCGGCGGCGAGCACGAACGCGCCCGTGCACAGGGAGACCACCCGTGCGCCCGACTCGTGAGCCGCACGCACCGCCTCGATCAGGTCGGCCGGCGGATCCTCCTCGACGTCCGCCAGACCGGGGACGATCACGGTGCCCGCGTGCGCCAGCCGGTCGAGCCCGCCGTCCGGCTCCAGCAGGAACCGGCCGACCCGGACGGCGTGCGCGCCGCAGACCGTGACGTCGTACCAGGGGCCCGGCAGGGCGGCCGGGGCGGATCCGAAGACCTCGTAGGCCAGGGCCAGCTCGAAGTGGAGCATCCCGTCGGTGGCGGCGATCGCGACGGAGCGCGGGGTGGAGCTCATGTCGGGAATTGTACGCATCATGTCGTTTCAGACACTGGGCGCCGGTGACCGGAGGAGACAGGATCTTCCCAGCGGATCACTCAGAGCACACGGGAGCAGGCATGGGATCGGGACGGGACGTGGCGGTGTTCGGTGCCTACGGGCACACCGGGCGGTTCGTGGTGGCGGAGTTGCACGAGCGCGGATACGTCCCGCTGCTCCTCGGCCGCGACCGGGACAAGCTGCTGGCGCTGGCGCGGTCCCGGCCGGGGCTGGAGACGCGGCAGGCGTCGGCCGGCGATCCGGTCTCGCTGGACCGCGCGCTGGACGGGGCGGCCGCCGTGGTCAACTGCGCCGGTCCCTTCGCCTCGACCGCCGGCCCGCTGGTCGAGGCGGCGCTGCGCGCCGGCATCCCGTACGTCGACGTGGCGGCCGAGATCGAGGCGAACCTCGACACGTTCACGCACTTCGCGGAGCGCGCCCGCGCCGCGGGCACCGTGGTGGTCCCGGCGATGGCCTTCTTCGGCGGTCTCGGTGACCTGCTGGTCACCACCGCGATGGGCGACTGGACGGCGGCGGACGAGGCGCACATCGCCTACGGCCTGAGCAGCTGGCACCCCACTGCCGGAACGCTCGTTTCGGGTACGGTCTCGGCGCGGCGACGGGGCGGCCGCAGGGTCCGCCACACCGGCGGGCGGCTGGAGTACCACGACGACGCCCTGCCGACCCTGGAATGGCCCTTTCCGGCTCCGCTCGGCCCGCAGAGCGTCATCGGGGAGTTCACCATGGCCGACGTCGTCACCGTTCCCAGCCACCTGGCCGTCCCGGAGGTGCGCACCTACATGACCGCCAAGGCGGCCGCGGACCTGTCCGCTCCGGATGCTCCGGCGCCGACCGCCGTCGACGAGCGCGGTCGCTCCGCGCAGACCTTCGTCGTCGACGTCCTCGTCCGCTCCGGCGGTGCGGAGCGCCGCGCGGCCGCTGTAGGCCAGGACATCTACGCCATCAGCGCGCCGCTCGCGGTGGAGGCCGTCGACCGCATCCTCACCGGCCGGACGAAGGCCGCCGGCGTCGTCTCCGCGGGCGCGGTCTTCGACGCCCCGGACTTCCTCCGCGCCCTGTCCGAGCACCTCTCGCTGCACGTCCCGCTCGGTCCACGCGGCTGACCGGTGACCCGTGCCGGTCAGCCCCAGCGGTCGCCCCACCCCCACAGGACCGGCACGGCCGCCTCCGCACCCTGTGCCGGCGGCTCCGGGGCGTCGACGCCGAACCGCCCTCGGAAGAAGATCAGCGGACGCTGCCCGGTGCCCGCCTCGACCTCCAGGACCCGGCCGATCACCACGTCGTGGTCACCGGCGGCGTGCACGTCGGACACCTCGGCGTGCACCCGCAGCAGCACGCCGCGCAGGGCCGGGGTGCCCCACCGGGACAGGTCCCAGTCGAGCCCGTCGTACTTCCGGCCCGTGCCGGAGCCGAACCGGCCGCACAGGTCGACCTGGCCCTCGCCCAGCACGTTCACGCAGAACCGTCCGGCAGCGCGGATCCTCGGCCAGGTGCGGCCGCCGTGGCCGGCGCAGAACAGCACCAGCGGCGGTTCGAGTGAGACCGAGGCGAACGCCTGGCAGGCGAAGCCCACCGCCTCTCCGCCGTCGACCCCGGTGACCACGGTGACACCGGTGGCGAACGCCCCCATCGCGCGCCGCATCTCCAGCGGGGTGGGCGGGGCGGTGGCGACCGCGCCGGCCCGGTCGCCGTCGCCTGCCGTGAGCGCCGCGGGCTCGGCTGTCATGGCTCACCTCACGTGTTCCGGTACGGCGGGCGACCGTACCGGAAGAACGTAGGCCGCGCGTCACCGTACCCGCGCGGGGCGGTCCCGTTGAGCGGAAGGCTCAGGGGCCCGGCCGGCGCGGGACCGGGAGTCGGGGGACGGGCGGCGGTCCGCCTGGCCGGGACCG
>NZ_CDRNDK010000484.1:0-4472 GCF_977012225.1 Planomonospora algeriensis
GGCGGCCCGCCGGCGCCGTCCGGGGAGGTGCCCGGGGAGGTGCGCACGGTGGTGTCCCCCGGACCGGGAAGGCGCGGGCGCCCTCCCCGGTCCGGGTCTGCCGGGTGCTCACGGCTTGAGCTGCTCGTTGATCGCCTTGGCGGCGGCCTCGACCGCCGGGGGCACCGGGTCGCCCTTCACCGCGGCGTGGATGAGCGTGTTGAACGGCACCCAGATGGCCACCATCTGCGGGATCGCGGGCAGCGGCGTGCCGTGCTCCGCGGCGGCCTGGAACTTGGTGACGTCGGGGTCCTTGGCGGCGGCGTACTCCAGGGCCGGCTTCAGGGCGGGCATGCGCGGCTCGGCGTCGAACAGGGCCTGCGCGACCTCGGCCGAGGCCAGGGTGCCGGTGACGAACTCCTGCGCGAGCGCCTTGTTCTTGCCCTTGCTCGCCA
Source organism: Planomonospora algeriensis (assembly GCF_977012225.1). Classification (NCBI taxonomy): domain Bacteria; kingdom Bacillati; phylum Actinomycetota; class Actinomycetes; order Streptosporangiales; family Streptosporangiaceae; genus Planomonospora; species Planomonospora algeriensis. The sequence goes on from NZ_CDRNDK010000484.1 coordinate 435, forward strand.
CGAAGAAGGACTGCACGCTCACGAACGGCCGGGCGGGATCGGCGCCCTTGAAGCCGGGCACCGGTGTGACGTCGTACTTCACCCCCGCCTTGCGCACGTCGGCCAGCCGCCACGGTCCGGCGACCATGAACGCGGTCTTGCCCTCGTTGAAGCTCGCGGCGGCGTTGTCGGAGGTGAAGGAGCGCTTGAGCGCGCCGTCGCCCTTCTCGCCGAGCCCGGCGATCCGCTCGAACGCGGCGACCGACTCCTTCGTGCCCACCCCGAGGTCGGACGGGTCGGGATCGCCGTTCGCCTTCGTGCCGAACAGGTGGCCGCCGGCCGAGGTGTAGAGGGGGTAGAGGTGGTAGGTGTCACCCGACTGGCCGTTCTGCTGGCTGACCGGATAGGCGACGATCTCCTCGGCCTTCCCTGCCGCCTTGAGCTTCTTGCCGGCGGCGACCAGCTCCTCGAAGGTCGCGGGCGCCTCCGGCGCCAGCTCGGTGTTGCGGAACAGCGCCAGGTTCTCCACCGCGTACGGCACGCCGTACACCTGCCCGTCGTAGGTGACGGACCTGCGGGCCACATCCACGTACCCCGAGAGCTGCTCCTCCGTCATCTGGATCGGGTCGATGAGGCCGTTCTGGACGAGGTTGCCGATCCAGTCGTGGGCGCCGACGATCACGTCGGGGCCCTTGCCCGCCTGGGAGGCCGTGGTGAAGGTCTGCTGCTGCTCCTGGGCGACGACGACGACCTCGGCCTTGATCCCGTTCTCCTCGGCGAACGCCTCGGCGAACGGCTTGAGGGTGTCCGAGCGCATCTGGTCGGCCCAGATGAGCAGGGTGGCGTCGGCCGGGGCGGAGGGGGCGGCGGCGGGCCGCCCGCCCTCCTCGCTCCCGCTTGCGCAGGCGGCGAGGGTGAGGCCGAGCACGAGGGCCCCGGCGAGGGCGCGGGTGGATCTGAGCACGGTCGGGCTCCAGGTGAGGGGGAGGTTTCCAGGGGGTGCACCGCGATGTGCGCCGAAGTTAACAGCGGGGCGATCCGGCCTGGAATGCTTTGCAGCAGATTGCTGCAAAGTTTCAGAAACTCTTGCGATGTTTCAGCGGGGTGACCCACAATCGGCGACCATGGCGGCACGACTGGATGAGATCGCCCGGCAGGCCGGGGTGAGCAAGGCGACCGTCTCCCGGGTGCTCAACGAGCGTCCCGGGGTCAGCCCGAGGGCGCGGGGCGCCGTGCTCACCGCGATGGACGTGCTCGGCTACGAGCGCCCCAGCGGGCTGCGGCCGCGCAGCGCCGGGCTCGTCGGGCTGATAACCGCCGAACTGCAGAACCCGGTCTTCCCCTTCTTCGCCCAGGTCATCGAGACGGCGCTGGCCCGCCACGGGTACACCGCCGTACTGTGCACCCAGACGCCCGAGGGCGCGGGCGAGGACGAGTACGTCGGGATGCTGCTCGACCGCGGCGTCTCCGGCATCGTGTTCGTCTCCGGCCTGCACGCCGACAGCACCATCGACCTGAAGCGCTACCACGACCTGCGGCGCCAGGGGCTGCCCATCGTGCTCGTCAACGGCGTCGTCCCCGACCTGGGCGTGACCTGCCTGTCGTGCGACGACGTCGCGGCGGGCCGTACCGCCGTCCGGCACCTGGCCGAGCTGGGCCACCGCCGCATCGGGTTCGTCAACGGCCCGCTGCGCTACACCACCGTCCAGCGCCGCCTGGCGGGATTCCGGTCCGCGCTGCGCGAGCTGGGCGGAGACGACGCCGACGGCATGGTGGAACTGGCGCCCTTCGGCGTCGAGGGCGGCCAGAGCGCCGCCTCCCGGCTGGTGGAGCGGGGCGCCACCGCGCTGGTCTGCGGCAGCGACCTGATGGCGCTGGGCGCGGTCCGCGCCGTACGGCGGCTCGGGCTGCGGGTGCCGGACGACGTCTCGGTCGTGGGCGCCGACGACTCCTCCCTGATGCCCTTCACCGACCCGCCGCTCACCACGGTCCGCCAGCCCGTCCAGGGCATGGGCGTGGCGGCCGTCCGCGCGCTCCTGGAGGAGATCAAGGGCCGCCCGACCAAGGCCGCGGAGTACCTCTTCGAACCCGAGCTCGTGGTCCGCGCCTCGACTGGGGCCCGGCCCGCTCCCGCGCACCGGGACGGGGACAGGGGATCGGCGGGGTGAATTCCGGCCGCGGGGACGACTCGCCGCCCTTTTCCCTGGATTCGGTCGGCGCTTCCCCTCGGGGCGGGCAATCGGTCATATGCGAGCGGTGTTCCTCGCCCTAAAGATCCCTAGATCACGATTAGTACCGCGATTGTCCGGTTATGACTTCCACCGACAACCTGTCATTCTCAACGGGGGAAGGCACGAAATGACTAACTTCGATCAGATGCGGGGCAAGGCCAAGGAGGCCGCCGGCAAGATGACCGGCAACGACAGCATGGCCAACAAGGGCCGCGCCGAGCAGTCCAAGGGCAAGGCGAAGGAGACCGCCAAGAAGGCCAAGGAGACCGCTCGCGAGACCGCGCGGGACGTCGCCGACCGCGCGCGGGACAGCTACAACCAGTAGGAACCCGCGTCGGATCACCGGCGCCGCGGACCGGCTCCACGCCGGCCGCGGCGCCTTTCCGCATTCTCCAGCATTTCACCGGACCGTTCCCCCATCGAATTCCCCGCGCACTCGCCTTCCATAATCCCCCTTTTCCGGATAAATCGGAAATTTCGTTTCTTGAAGGGGGCTTCTCCGTCCGGGCCGCCCTCCCCGGCGGGATCCTCGCCGTCCGGAAAGTTAAGGCGGGCGACTCTGGACGTTCAGCTCAGACACCCCTTACCGGTCGCACCCGTGGCTAGCGTTCCGAAAAGACCCCGGCTCAGGGGTGCTTGTCGGAAGGTAAGAGGAGTCACCGTGCGAGTCCTGGCCGTCATCCCCGCCCGTGGAGGTTCGGCGGGCGTGCCGCTGAAGAACCTGGCCCCCGTGGGCGGCACCCCGCTGGTCGCCCGCGCGGTGCGGGCCTGCGTCCGGGCCGAGCTCGTCGACCGGGTCGTGGTCAGCACCGACCATCCGGGGATCGCCGAGGCCGCCCGCACCGCCGGGGCGGAGGTCGTCGACCGGCCCGACGAGCTGAGCGGTGCGGAGGCCGGCAGCGAGTCGGCCGTGCTGCACGCGCTCGACCGGCTGCCCGAGACCCCCGAGGTGGTCCTCCTCGTCCAGTGCACCAGCGCGTTCATCGACCCGGCCGACCTGGACGGCGCGATCGCGAAGGTCCTCGGCGGCGAGGCCGACGTGGTCTTCTCCGGGCTGGAGACGCACGAGTTCCTGTGGGACGCCGCGGGCGCCGGGGTGAACCACGACCCGTCGTTCCGCCCGCGCCGGCAGGACCGCGAACCGCACTACCGCGAGACCGGCGCGTTCTACGTGATGCGCGCCGGCGGCCTGCGCGAGCACGGGCACCGCTTCTTCGGCCGGGTCGCCGTGCAGCCGGTGCCGCCGCGGCACGCCGTCGAGGTGGACACCCCCGAGGACCTGGAGATCGTCCGGGCACTGGCCCCCCTCACCGACCTGCCCGAGCCGATCGACGTGGACGCGGTGATCACCGACTTCGACGGGGTGCACACCGACGACCGCGCCTACGTCGGCGAGGACGGCCGCGAGACGGTCGCGGTGAGCCGCTCCGACGGCATGGGCGTCTCCCTGCTGCGCCGGTCGGGCGTCAAGATCATGATCATGTCCACCGAGCGGAACCCGGTGGTCTCGGCCCGCGCCCGCAAGCTCGGCGTCCCCGTCCTGCAGGGCCTGGCCGACAAGCGCACCGTGCTGCGCGACTGGCTGGCCATCGAGGGCCTGGACCCGGCGCGCGTCGCCTACGTCGGCAACGACGTCAACGACCTGGGCCCGATGAGCGACGTCGGCTGGCCCGTCGCGGTCCCCGACGCCCACCCGAGGGTGCGCGCCGCGGCGCGGGTCGTGCTCACCCGGCCGGGCGGGGCGGGAGCCGGTACGGGAGCTGTGGCGACCGGGTGCTGGCGGCCCGGTCCCGAGGGCGCGGCCTCCCCGGTCCCCGCCACCGCCCCG
>NZ_CDRNDK010000485.1:0-4452 GCF_977012225.1 Planomonospora algeriensis
GGCGCGGACGCCGCTCCCCGCCCGTCAGCCTCGGTCGCGCGGACCGGCGCCGGGCCAGGGGCCGGGGGTGGAGCCCTCGTCCGCGTCACCGGGGACGCCGGTCCTGGCGTCGTAGACCCGGAATCCGCGTGCCCGGTAGTTGGCCAGCGCGGCCGGGCCGTCCAGGGAGCAGGTGTGCAGCCACACCCGGCGGGTCGGCTCGCGGTCGGCCCGGCGCTCGGCCAGGTCCCAGGCGCGTGCCGTACCGGCCTCCAGCAGGTGCGCGCCCGCGCCCCTGCCGATCGCCCAGGGCAGGAGGCCGAACGAGGTGATCTCGACGGCCGCGTCGTCCTGCGGGAGCAGTTCGGCGTATCCGGCGGGGGTGCCGCGGTAGTAGGCCACCCAGGTCTCGACGCCCCGGTCCAGGAAGTCCGCCCACCGCCGCCAGGTCCACGGCAGCCGGTCGGTCCACTGCCAGTCGCCGCCGACGGCGGTGTAGAGGAAACGGCTGAACTCCGGGGAGGGGACCTCGGCGCGCACGACGTCGAGCTCGATCGCCGGGGGCTTGGCGGGGCGCAGGTCCGCGGGGGAGGTCTGCTCGAGATACCAGGTGGTGACGTCCATAGTGGGCCCATGAAACCACGGCCCCGGAGCACCTGTGCGCCGGGCCGCGGCGGTGCGGGGCCCGGTGGCGGGAGCCGGTGCGGCCCGCACCCGGTGCACGGCCGACCGCGCGAGGAGACGAAACCGTCGCCGGGACCTGATAGCAATGACCGGTGAGCGAAGAGCAGATGCTGCGCCAGGAGGCCGAGGAACGCCTGCGGGCGCTCGCCGGAGAGCACGCCCGGCTGCGCGACGACCAGTGGTCGGCGATCAAGGCCCTGGTCATGGACGGCGCCGGGTCCTGGTGGTGCAGCGCACCGGCTGGGGCAAGTCGGCGGTCTACTTCATCGCCACCGCGCTCCTGCGCGAGCTGGGCGAGGGGCCGACCGTCATCGTCTCGCCGCTGCTGGCCCTGATGCGCAACCAGATCGCCGCCGCCGAGCGGGCCGGGATCCACGCGGTCACCGTCAACTCGGCCAACCCCGAGGAGTGGGAGCAGATCTACGGGCAGGTGGCCGAGGGCACGGTCGACGTGCTGCTGGTCAGCCCCGAGCGGCTCAACAACCCCGAGTTCCGCGACCAGGTCCTGCCCGAGCTCGCCGAGAGCGCGGGCCTGGTCGTGGTGGACGAGGCGCACTGCATCTCCGACTGGGGCCACGACTTCCGCCCCGACTACCGGCGGCTGCGCACCCTCTTCGAGGAACTGCCCGAAGGCGTGCCGGTGCTGGCCACCACCGCCACCGCCAACGCCCGCGTCACCCGCGACGTCGCCGAGCAGCTCGGTGAGGAGACGCTCGTGCTGCGCGGGCCGCTGGAGCGCGAGAGCCTCCACCTGAGCGTCGTACGGCTCCGCGGCGCCGAGCAGCGCCTGGCCTGGCTCGCCCAGACCCTGCACGAGCTGCCCGGCTCCGGCATCGTCTACACCCTCACCGTGGCCGCCGCCCAGGAGATCGCCGCCTACCTGCGCGAGCAGGGCCACGAGGTGGCCGCCTACTCCGGCCAGACCGAGCAGGCCGAGCGGCTCGCCGCCGAGCAGGCGCTGCTCGACAACAAGATCAAGGCGCTGGTCGCCACCTCCGCGCTGGGCATGGGCTACGACAAGCCCGACCTGGGCTTCGTCGTCCACGTCGGCGCTCCGCCGTCGCCGGTCGCCTACTACCAGCAGGTCGGCCGCGCCGGGCGCGGGGTCGAGCGAGCCGAGGTGATCCTGCTGCCCGGCGCCGAGGACCGGGAGATCTGGTCCTACTTCGCCTCGCTGGCCTTCCCGCCCGAGCAGGTCGTGCGCACCGTGCTGGCCGCGCTGGCCGAGGGCGGCGTCATGTCCACGGCCGCACTGGAGAGCCGGGTCGACCTCAGCCGGACCCGGCTGGAGAGCATGCTCAAGGTCCTGGACGTCGACGGCGCGGTGCGCCGGGTCAAGGGCGGCTGGGAGGCCACCGGCGAGCCGTGGGACTACGACGCGGACCGCTACGCCCGGGTCGCCGCCGAGCGCGAGGCCGAGCAGAAGGCCATGCTCGACTACCTCGACACCACAGGGTGCCGCGAGGAGTTCCTCCGCCGCAGGCTGGACGACGACTCCGCCACGCCGTGCGGGCGCTGCGACAACTGCACCGGGACGCACCGCTCGCCCGAGGTCGAGGCCCGCGCGGTCGAGCGCGCCGCCGAGAGCCTGCACCGGCCCGGCGTGGAGATCGAGGCGCGCCGGCAGTGGCCGACCGGGCTGAGCGACCTCAAGGGCCGGATCAAGCCCGAGCTGGGCGCCGAGCCCGGCCGGGTCCTGGGCCGGCTGACCGACATCGGCTGGGGCAACCGGCTGCGCGGGCTGCTGGCCGAGGGCGCCCCCGACGGCCCGGTCCCCGACGACGTGTTCGCAGCCGTGGTCACCGTGCTCTCGTCGTGGGAGTGGGCGCAGCGCCCGGTCGCCGTGGTCGCGGTGCCCTCGGCCACCCGTCCGCTGCTGGTCCGCAGCCTGGCCGAGCGGCTGGCCCAGGTCGGGCGCCTGTCCTATCTGGGCGACCTGGGCTACCGGTCGGGACCGCCCGCGCGGCGCTTCAACAGCGCCCAGCGGGTCCAGGCCATCCGGGCCACGCTGGCCATGCCCTCCGCCCTCGGTGCGGCGGTCGCCGAGGCGGGCGGCCCGGTCCTGCTGGTCGACGACCGCGTCGACACCGGCTGGACCATGACGCTGGGGGCCGCGCTGCTCCGCCACGCCGGAGCCCCGGCCGTGCTGCCCCTCGCCCTGGCGGTGACGAGCTAGCCCGCGCCGCCCGGGCGCGTTACGGTTTCCCGCCATACGGGTCGGCGGTCCGCCCCCATGGCGGGCAGACCGGTGGACGCCTAGCGTGGCCGGCGTGATCAGTCTCAGGGGATTGAGCAAGCGCTACGGCGACCGGATGGCCGTGGACGACCTGTCGCTGGAGCTGAAGCCGGGCGCGGTCACCGGCTTCCTCGGGCCGAACGGGGCGGGCAAGTCCACTGCCAAGGTATGGCCCCTAAGCGTGACTTGATCGTTATGAGTTCTAGCAGGTCAGCGGCTTTATGGGGGCCTTGCCACACACATACCCGCACGCCTTCCCCCGCCCGTTCATCCCGTCTGCCGTCGTCCCACCCGCAGCCCTGCTACGGCTTGCCCGGGGACGACGGCAGACGGGATGAACGGGCCCTACCTCAGCCACACTCAACCCCGGGCGTCGCGCTCCCCCTCATCCCGGAGCCGGAGTCCCCCGCCGGAGGCGCTTTGGTGATGGTTGAGGAAGGTGGCCCACACGTAAGCTGATCGCATGACCCCTTACCTTGAGGTACACGTGACCGCTGGAACCCGGGAAGAGGCGGAGAAGATCTGCAATGCCGCCGTGCAAGGGCGTGTGGCGGCGTGTGCGCAGATTACCGGGCCGGTCAGTTCCATCTACTGGTGGGCGGGCGAAATACAGCGGGACGAAGAGTTTCTAATCCTGATGAAGACGAGCAGGGATCGTTTGGATGATCTTATCTCGGTAGTGAAGTCCGAGCATTCTTACGAGACGCCAGAGATCGTAGCGATCCCGATTGAGGGTGGATCGTCGGACTATTTGGATTGGATTAAGAAAGAGACGGCGGAGTCACCTTCGGCCGAGTAGCGGCGTACTCGGCTCGGAACTCGCAGGCAGCGGCAGCACGGGAATCCTTGAGCTCTTCGGCTACTTGATCGAGTCGATCCCAGCCGATCGGCGAAGCCATGGCGTCGGTGGCAGCGAGTGAGGATCGAGCGTGTTCTACGCCTTCCCTGATGTCTCCTAGCCTGATGCGGGCTATCGCCATATCGGATTTAACGACGCATAGTTTCTTAATCTCGGGTTCCGGCCCGAGATGCGTCATTATGGCATCCAAAGCGGTTACAGCTTTTTCCTCGTGGCGTACGCGGGTGTAAACTGCAAGCTTCATTGAGGCGAAGCGGGCCGCATCTAAGAAGCATGTCCAGGGGCGGGCATTGATGTCTGCTTCGGCGTAAACGTCATCTGCCTTGGAGATGGCAGCTAAGGCAGTACTCCGATCACCAATTAGCGCGGCTTCTTCTGCCATCCGGGCAAGGAGCCAAGCCTGTGTTGCCGAGGCAGTTTCTCCTAGCAACTCAAGCGCACTCGCCGCCAGCCGTACGCCGTGGGCGTTATCGTTCCCGGTCATATAGGTGCGGTATCCCGTCCACACTGCCGCTATTGCTGGGTCGTGACCGTGCTTAGCAGCGACACCGGCTAGGCGCGAAATTGAGGCGGCCTGCTTCGCATCCCTCATCTCCCAAGCGAACCAGGCAGCGAGCACCGCACTCTCTCCTGCGGTAACGGAAGGTGTCAAGTCAAATGCGACAGGGAGTCGGCTGATCTGATCGCTAGGCTG
>NZ_CDRNDK010000486.1:0-4448 GCF_977012225.1 Planomonospora algeriensis
CGCCGGCGCGGCCGACCCGGTCGCCCTGGTGGAAGCGGAGACCGCCGACCTGGCGGCGCTGATCGCCGCGTGCGGCGGCGACGCCTTCACCGACGTCTCCCCCGCCTCCGGTGGCCGGCACGTGTACGTGCCGTGGGCGGCGCCGATCTCCTACGGGCCGATGCGGCGGCTGGCGGAGGCGTTGGCCCGCCGGTACGTCTCGCTCGACCCCTCGCCGATGCTCAACGCGGCGGAAGGGCTGATCGTGCCGCCCGGGGCGTGGGTCGGCGGTGGCGCCTTCCGGATGCTCACGGACCCTCCCGAGCTGGTCGACCGGGTGCTCGAGCAGCGCAACAACTCCGAGGTGTGGGCGGCGCTGCTGGACGCGCTCGCCCCCGAGCTGGAAGCGTGCGAGCTCGCCGCCGCTCCCCCCCGCGGCTCCGGTCGTCCCGGCGTCGAGAGACGAGTACGGGACGGCGTGGCGGCCCCGCCCGGACGGCCCCCGGCGCCCGCCTGTCCCCCCGCCTGGAGGAGCTCGCCCGCTCCGGCCGCTACGACGCCCGCCAGTACGCATCCCCCTCGGAGGCCCGGCAGGCGGTCGTGGCCGGCGCGGTGACGTGCGGATGGCGGCTCGCCGACCTGACCGCGCGGATGCGCTCCGGCGACTGGCCAGGCTTCACCGCCTTCTACAGCCGTTACGGCAGCGAGCAGCAGCGGGCCAAGGCGCTGCAGGCCGATTGGGAAAGCGCGACCCGGTGGCTGGCCGAGCGGAGCTCTGGCCGTGTGAGCCACACAAGGGGGAACACTCACAGGGGGGGCGCCCTGGCGGTGGTGGAGGGGGTGCCGGTCGAACTGAAACCTCCGCCCCCCGGAGCCGACCCGGTAGGGGAGCTGCGCAAGACCCGAGCCTGGTACTCGGCGTACGGCGCGGCGGTGCGGGCGGGCCGGTGGAAGGGCAAGCGGGGGCTGACCGTACGGCGGGTGCTGCTGGCGCTGCTGAAGGCCGCACAGCTGTCCCATTCGACGGTGGTGGGGTTCGGGGTGCGGAGCCTCGCCCTGCTGGCCGGCCTGGACGAGACGACGGTCGCGCGGGTGCTGCGAGCGCTGCGGGAGGAGCCCGAACCGTTCATCGACTGGGTGGCCGAGCACCGCGGCGAGCGGGCCGACATCTACCGGCTGGTCGTGCCGGAGGCGTACGCGGAGGCGGCGGCGTGGCGGTGCTGGCAGCCCGGCCGCCTCGGCGGCATCCACCCCGTCTTCCGCGTCCTCGGGGCTCCGGCCGCGTTCGCCTACGAGGTCCTGGGCGGCGAGCCGGTGCGGACGGTCGACGTGCCCGGCCTGGCCGAGCTGTCGGCGACCGGCGCGAACGACGGGCTGCGGCGCTCGCCGAGCACGGCCTGGCCGTACGGACGCCGGACGGGTGGGTACGCGGCCAGGAGGACCCGTCCGCCGTGGCCGAGCGGCTGGGGGTGCCGGAGATCGTCGCCGCGGTCGTGGACCGGTACCGGCGCGAGCGGGCCGCCTGGCGGACCTTCCTGGGGATCGTGCAGGCGCTGCGGCCGGAGTTCGAGGTCGAGGACTGGTCGCTGCCGGAAGAGGTGTACGCGGTGCTGGGGCCGCCGGCGTGGCTGGTGGCCGAGCCGCACGGGCCGCCTGCCCGGTTTTAATCGAGTCGTGGCGGGTGATGCGGATGCATACCCTTTCGTCTGTGACATTCACGTTCAGTGACAATAAGCAGACGGCGGGCCGAGCCCGGAAGCTCGGGCGGATGCTCGTGGAGAAGGCCGAGGAGATCCACCGCCCGGGCGCCGTAGTGGTACAGCCGCAGGACGAACTGGTCTTCTACGTGCTGTACGGCTGGTGGCGGTTCATCAACCGTTCCGCTGTCGCGTTCTGGCGGCTCCACGACGGCGGCTTCCCCATCGAGGGGCTCCCGCTGGTCCGCAACATCCTGGACCACACCTACAGCATGATGTGGCTGCGCGACGCAGGACCGGCGGGCGTGACCGTGCTGGGCGGCGTCGAGCTGGAGAAGCGGCGCAAGCTGATCAACAACGTCAAGCAGGAGTGGAAGACGCTCGAGGACTTCGATGCCTCCACCCTGCCCCCGATCACGGTGCCCGCCGAGGGGGACCCGGGCTATGACGCCTACTGCACGATGCTCGGCGAGTTCAAGAACTTCAGCAACCTGATCACGGCGTACGGGCGGGGCGACGCCTACCCGGTGTACCGGGTGCTGTCGAACTACAGCCACGCTGGCACGCAGACCGCCGAGGCCTACCTCGAGCCGCTGCAGGACGGGAAGTACGAGCTGCAGGCGATGCCCCGCACGTCGGGCAGCCACGGCCCCATCATCCACACCACCATCGCGCTCATCCAGGCCGGGGACGTGATGAGCGGTCTGATGGACGGTGATCCGATGCGGAAGCTGCTGAAGCAGGCTGCCAATGACATCGGGCTGGGGACGCCCGAGCTGCTGAGGGACGCGAGGAAGAAGCCGCTGCCGTCGGCGACCGCCTGAGCGGGCGTTCGCGGGCCGGAGCCCGCTGTCCACCGTGTGGTGGGCGGCGGGCTCCGCCGTTTCCTGGGGTGATCTTTCCGAGGCGACGTTAACGCCGGGATGTGCTTGTCTCCCGGGGCTTGAGGGAGCGGGCCGGATCGGGCCGCGCACTAGCAGGGTAAATAAATATGCCCTACACTTTATTGTGTGCGCGGTTGGATGCGGTTCCGCCGGCGCACACCCCTCTACTCCCAGGAAGGAAGGTCCCCTGTGACCATCACACCCCTCGCGCCCGACGACGATTACCCGGACGACCTCGACGTCATCCTGCTGCCCCTCCCGGACGGCGCGACCATCCCCCGCCTGGCGGACTGGGCGATCCCCGCAGCGATCACTGACACCCCCCAGAGCGTCAACCTGGCCAAACTCGCGCTGGCGTGCATCGCCATCAGCGAGGACCTGGCCGCCGCGCCGGACGGCACGCCCGAGGAGGACCTCCGCCGCCAGCGGCACCTGCTCGACTACCACGAGGCGCTGCGCGCGGTGACGGCCGACATCGGGCCGCTGCGGGTCGCCGTCACCCGCGACCAGGCGCTGGAGTTCGCCGAGACGGCCCACGCCGAAGCAACCGGCGGCGCCCGCGTGATCGCACTCGACGCGGCCGTCATCTGGGACGTGCTCGCCGCCGCCGGGCACGGCGGCCACGACGGCTGGACGCACGACCCGCGCTGGCCCGAGATCGTGTGCAGTTGCGGCGAGGCGCTGCGCTTCACCGCCCCGGCCGCCCGATAGAGGCGCGGGGGAAGAGGATGTCCCGCGCGACGTGCAGCGAGCCCGGATGCGAGCGGCCCCACCACGGGCGGGGCCTGTGCTGCACCTGCTACCACCGCTACGCCGAGCAGGGCATCCCCTTCCCCCGCCCGCCCCGCTCCGCAGCGAAACCGAAGAAGCCGACCGCCGGGCCGACCCTGGAGCGCTACCGGCGGTTCCTGGAGCTCAACCGGCAGGGCCTGCACGCCGCGGTGATCGCCGAGAAGATGGGCACCACCGCACGCACCATCGTCCGCTACCGCGCCGTCCTGGTGGCCTACCCCGAACCGGAGGCACCCGAGCCGGACACGCCGGAGGCCAGGAAGCGGCGGCAGCAGCTCGCCGAGCGCACCCTCACGTCCGCGCTGAACGCGGCGGTGCTCATCCGCGACGACGGCGCCGACGCCTGCCGGGCGTTCCTCGCCGGTCTGCCGGCCGACGAGCGGGCCGCGCTGCCGCACATCCTGGCGGCGCTCGTGCCCGTGGGCACGCCCGTCGACCGGCTGCTGTCGTGGATGCCCGGCCCCGGCGGGGGCGGGCCGGACCTGGTGGAGCGCCAGCGTCAGCGGCTCGCCGAGCGCGCCCTGAAGACCGCGCTCGCGTTCGCCGCGCTGGTGCGCGACCAGGACGCCGCCGGATGCCGGGACTTCCTCGCCGGTCTGCCCGCCGACGAGCGGGCCGCGCTGCCGTACCTGCTCGCCGCGCTCGTGCCCGTCGATGAACCCGTGACGGCGCTCCTGGACTGGATCACCTGGGACGAGGACGGGTTCCAGACCCGCCCCCGCCCGGACCCTGGCCCGGTCCTGTGCGCCGTCCACCGGGTCCCGGCCAGCCCGGCGGCCGCCAAACGCCACCGGCACCTCAAGGAGCCGGTGTGCGCCCCCTGCCGTAAGGCCGAACGCGCCTACCGCCGTGCCCTGCGCCAGAGCCGACGCGCCGCCTGAAGGAGACAACACCGTGAGGTACTACGCCATCCCCGACGACGAACGCCCCGGGACCGGACTGGTGTGCAACATCTGCCGCGCCCCGGTCGAGGTGCGGCCGTGCCCCGACCACGTCGAATTCGGCTCGGACGCCGACTGGTACGCCGCGACCGGCATGTGCGGCCGGTGCGGCCGCGACGGGCCGCACTGCGACGGCCGGTGCGGCTGCCGGTGCG
>NZ_CDRNDK010000487.1:0-4404 GCF_977012225.1 Planomonospora algeriensis
CCTGCGCGGGCCCGGTCTCGGCGGTCGCGGGCGGCGCGACCGCCGCGGCCGTGAGCAGGGCGCTCAGCCCGAGAGCGGCGACCGTCCGGCCGCGGCGGGTGGATCGCGTGAGAACCGTCACCGGTCGTCTCCCTTGGTCCGGAAACCTGACCGGAAGATCATCTCAACCGTTCCGTGATCCGCCCTCCTCTTCCGGGAGGAGATGGATCATCGTCCGCGGGGACGATCCCCGCCCGGCTCACGCCCCCAGGCAGGCCGGGCCCAGCAGCTGCTTGAGGTCGCCCATCAGGGCCGGGGACGGCGAGACGCGCAGGCGGTCGTCCAGGCGCATCACGGTGGTCCGCGGGCCGTCGTGGATCTGCAGGCGGACCTCGGTGGTGCCGGGATGGGTGGTCAGGACCTCCTTGAGGCGGCCGACCACCGGGGGCGTGCAGCGGTTCAGCGGCATGCTCACCAGCAGCGGCCCGCCCGCCTCGGTGGTCAGGTCGGGCGCGGTCACCTCCATCGCGATGATCTTCCCGACGTCCTCGCGCTTGTCCAGGCGGCCCTTGACGAAGACGATGGCGTCCTCGGCCAGGATCGTCGAGCAGAGCTGGTAGGCCGACGGGAAGATCATCACCTCGATGGCGCCCTCCAGGTCCTCCAGCATGGTCAGGACCCAGGTGTCGCCCTTCTTGGTGACCTTGCGCTGGACGCCGGAGAGGATGCCGCCGACCGTCACGATCTGGCCGTCGGGGCGGCCGTCGTCCTGGAGCGCGGCGACCGAGCAGTCGGCGCCGGCTGCGAGGATGTGCTCGACGCCGAAGAGCGGGTGGTCGGAGACGTACAGGCCGAGCATCTCCCGCTCGAACGCCAGCAGGGTGGTCTTGTCCCACTCCCCCGGCGGGACCTGCACGTCGAAGGTCTGGTCCTCGGCCCCGTCGACCGCGCCGAACAGCGAGTCCTGGCCGATCGCCTCGTTCTTCTTGATGTCGATGATCGCGTCCACGGCCTGCTCGTGGACCATCACCAGGCCCTTGCGGACGTGGCCGAAGGAGTCGAACGCGCCGGCTTTGATCAGCGACTCGATCACCCGCTTGTTGCAGACGATCGCCGGGACCTTGCGCAGGAAGTCCTTGAAGTCGGTGAAGCGGCCCTTCTCCTTGCGCGCGGAGATGATCCCGTCGACGACGTTGCCGCCGACGTTGCGGATCGCCGACAGGCCGAAGCGGACGTCGGTGCCGCGCGGGGTGAAGTCGAAGTCGGAGTCGTTGACGTCCGGCGGGAGCACCTTGATGCCCATCCGGCGGCACTCGTTGAGGTAGAGCGCCGACTTGTCCTTGTCGTCCTTGACCGAGGTCAGCAGCGCGGCCATGTACTCGGCCGGGTAGTTGGCCTTGAGGTAGGCGGTCCAGTAGGAGACCAGGCCGTAGCCGGCGGTGTGGGCCTTGTTGAAGGCGTAGTCGGAGAAGGGCAGCAGGATGTCCCACAGGGCCTTGATGGCCGCGGCGGAGAAGCCGTTGTCCTTCATGCCCTTCTCGAAGAACTCGAACTGCTTGTCCAGTTCGGACTTCTTCTTCTTGCCCATCGCGCGGCGGAGCAGGTCGGCGCCGCCGAGGGAGTAGTTGGCGACCTTCTGCGCGATCGCCATGACCTGCTCCTGATAGACGATCAGGCCGTGGGTCGTGTCGAGGATCTCCCGGAGCGGCTCCTCCAGCTCGGGGTGGATCGGGGTGATCTCCTGCTGGCCGTTCTTGCGCATCGCGTAGTTGGTGTGGGAGTTGGCGCCCATCGGACCGGGCCGGTAGAGCGCGAGCGCCGCGGAGATGTCCTCGAAGTTGTCGGGGCGCATCAGGCGCAGCAGCGAGCGCATGCCGCCGCCGTCCAGCTGGAAGATGCCGAGCGTGTCGCCCCGCGACAGCAGTTCGTAGGTCTTGACGTCGTCCAGGGGCAGGTCCAGCAGCTCGATCATGGTGCCGGTGTTGGCCTCGATGGCCTTCAGGCAGTCGTCGATGATCGTCAGGTTGCGCAGGCCCAGGAAGTCCATCTTCAGCAGGCCGAGCGTCTCGCAGGTCGGGTAGTCGAACTGCGTGATGATCGCGCCGTCGGAGTCGCGGCGCATGATCGGGATGTAGTCGGTCAGCACCTCCGACGACATGATGACGCCGGCGGCGTGCACGCCGGTCTGCCGGATCAGGCCCTCCAGGCCCTTGCCGAGGTCGATGGCCGCCTTGACGTCGACGTCCTCGTCGTAGAGTTTGCGCAGCTCACCGGCCTCGTTGAAACGAGGGTGGTCCTTGTCGAAGATGCCCGAGAGCGGGATGTCCTTGCCCATCACCGCCGGCGGGAACGCCTTGGAGACCTTGTCGCCCAGCGCGTACGGGTATCCGAGGACGCGGGCCGCGTCCTTGATGGCCGCCTTCGCCTTGATGGTGCCGAAGGTGGCGATCATGGCGACCTTGTCGGCGCCCCACTTCTCCGTCACGTAGCGGATCACGTCGCCGCGCCGGCGCTCGTCGAAGTCGATGTCGACGTCGGGCATGGAGACGCGCTCGGGGTTGAGGAAGCGCTCGAAGATCAGGCCGTGCGGGATCGGGTCGAGGTCGGTGATGCCCAGGGCGTAGGCGACCAGGGAGCCCGCCGCCGAGCCTCGGCCCGGCCCCACCCGGATGCCGTTGCGCTTGGCCCACATGATGAAGTCGGCGACCACGAGGAAGTAGGACGGGAACCCCATCTGGACGATGACGGCGAGTTCCTTCTCGACCCAGGCCCGGTGCTCCTCGTCGATGCCGCCGGGGAAGCGGCGATTCATGCCCTCCCAGACCTCCTGGCGGAAGAACTCCTCCTCCGTCATGCCGTCCGGGATCGGGAAGGTCGGCATCAGGTTCTTGAACCCGAACATGCCCTCCGGTTCGACCTTCTCGGCCACCAGCAGCGTGTTGCGGCAGCCCTCGGCCCACAGGTCGGAGGAGTCGACGGCGCGCATCTCGTCGGCGGTCTTGATGTAGTAGCCGCTGCCGTCGAAGCGGAACCGGTCGGGGTCGGACAGCTGCTTGCCGGTCTGGATGCACAGCAGCGCGTCGTGGGAGGCCGCGTCCGACTCGTAGGTGTAGTGCGAGTCGTTGGTGACCAGCGGCGGGATGCCCAGCTCCTTGCTGATGCGGGTGAGCCCGTCGCGGACCCGGCGCTCGATCTCGAGGCCGTGGTCCATGATCTCCAGGAAGTAGTTCTCCTTGCCGAAGAGCTCCTGGTACTTCGCGGCGGCCGCCACGGCCTCGTCGTACTGGCCCAGGCGCAGGCGGGTCTGCACCTCGCCCGACGGGCAGCCGGTCGTGGCCATCAGGCCCTCGGCGTGCTCGGCGAGGATCTCCGCGTCCATCCGCGCCCACTTGCGGACGAAGCCCTCGGTGTAGGCGCGGGAGCTGAGCTTCATGAGGTTCTTCAGGCCGCGCTCGTTGCGCGCCCAGATCGTCATGTGGGTGTAGTAGCCACCCGCCGAAACGTCGTCCTTCTTCTGGTGCGGCTCGCCCCACAGCACCGGCTTCTTCTGGTGCCGGGACGCGGGGGCGACGTAGGCCTCGATGCCGATGATCGGCTTGATCCCGGCCCCGGTGGCCTGCTTGTAGAAGTCGTACGCGCCGTGCATGTTGCCGTGGTCGGTGATCGCGATGGCGGGCATGCCCAGGTCGCCGACCTGCTTGAACATCTGCTTCAGACGGGCGGCTCCATCGAGCATGGAGTACTCCGTGTGAACATGCAGGTGCACGAACGAGTCTGACATGCGGCCCCGCCTCTCCCCTTGTCCCGCGTCGGCGAAGGGAAGCTTACGCGCGTTCGCCCGCCCCCGGGGCGCTCCCTTCGCGCCCCTTTCCGGAACCCTCGGCCCACTCCCGGGGACCGCCCGGAGAGTCCGCGGAGGCCGCGGAGGCCGGGGAGGCCGGGGAGGCCGGGGAGGCCGGGGAGGCCGCCCCGCCGTACGGTCTGCCCGCCCGGCGCTCCTCGGCCAGGTGCAGCCCCGCCTCGATGACGGCGTTCATGATGGGCGCCAGGCGCGCCTCACCCAGGGACGGGGCCCGGCGGGCCATCTCCGCGACCAGGCGGCGCTCACGCTCCAGGTCGCGCCCGGCGAACCCGCCGACCGGCTTGAGCCGCTGGACCGTCCCGGCGAGCTCGGCGCGGCGCTCCAGCAGCACCGCCAGGGCCGCGTCGACGCGGTCGATGGCGCCGCGGGCGGCCGGCACGGAGCCCGGCTCCTCCCTGCGCGTCAGCGCGCCGACGATCCGCACCGCCTCCTGAGCGGCGGCGGTGGTCTCCCTCGACGGGTCCGGGGACAGCAGCAGGCCGTCGGCCCCGGCCGCGACCGCGGCGGCGGCCAGCGCCGGGTCGTCGCCCAGCCCCGCCAGGACCGGGCGGCCGGACCGCTCC
>NZ_CDRNDK010000488.1:0-4404 GCF_977012225.1 Planomonospora algeriensis
CGGTGCCGTCGGCGTCCGCCGAGAACGCCTTGCAGCGGCCGTCGGGCGCCAGACCCCGCTGACGAGAGAACTCCACGAACGTGCCCGGAGAGGCCATCACCATCACGCCGCCCGCCAGCGCCAGATCGCACTCCCCCGACCGCAGCGACTGCACGGCGAGATGCAGCGCGACCAGCGACGACGAGCACGCCGTGTCCACCGTCACCGCCGGACCCTCCAGCCCGAACGTGTACGACACCCGGCCCGAGGCGACGCTGGCCAGACCGCCGGTGAGGAGGTAGCCCTCCACGGATTCCGCGCCTTCGAAGCGCCGTGGCCCGTACTCCATCGGGGCGATGCCCGTGAACACTCCGGTCTGGCTTCCCCGCAGTTCGGCCGCGTCGATGTCGGCGTGCTCGATCGCCTCCCACGACGCCTCCAGCAGCAGCCGCTGCTGCGGGTCCATCGCCAGCGCCTCACGCGGGCTGATCCCGAAGAAGCCCGCGTCGAACTCGGCCGCGTCGTACAGGAACCCGCCGTACCGGGTGGAGGAGGTGCCCCGGTCGTCCGGGTCCGGGGAGAACAGCCGGCCCAGGTCCCAACCGCGGTCGTCGGGGAACCGGCCGATCACGTCGGCGCCGGCGGCCACCAGGTCCCACAGCTCCTCCGGCGAGGACACCCCGCCCGGGAAGCGGCAGGCCATGCCCACGATCGCGATCGGCTCGTCGTGGCCGACCGTCCCGGCCGCCGGGGACGCCTCCGTGGTGCCGCCCAGCAGCTCCGCCCGCAAGTACCCCGCCAGCACCGCCGGTGACGGGTAGTCGAACAGCAGCGAGCTCGGCAGCGACAGGCCGGTGGCCGTGTTCAGCCTGTTCCTGAGCTCGATCGCGGTCAGCGAGTCGAAGCCCGCGTCCTTGAACGCGCCCGTCGCGTCGATCACGTCCGGCGTCGGGTGCCCGAGCACCAGTGCCGCCTGGCTGCGGACCAGGTCGAGGAGCGCGCGTTCCTGCTCCTCGGTGCTCATCCCGCGCAGCAGCCGCCCGAGCGCCACCTCGTCGGACGCACCGGCCGCCCGGCGTTCGATCGGCTTGTGCAGCAGTGCGCGCAGCATCGCGGGCACCGGGTCGGCGACCCTCGCCAGGTCCAGTCGTGCGGGAAGCACCGTCTCCGCCTGCGCGGCGAGCGCCGCGTCGAAGAGCACGAGCGCCTGGTCCTGCGGCAGCGGGGCGACGCCCAACCGCGCCCAGCGCGCCAGGTCGGCCGTGGCGAGCGTCGCTCCCATGCCGCCGGACTCCGCGGAGCCGTCCCACAGGCCCCAGGCGAGCGCCGTCGCGGGCAGGCCGAGCGTACGGCGGTGCCGGGCCAGGGCGTCCAGGAACCCGTTGGCCGCGGCGTAACTGGCCTGGCCCGCGCTGCCCAGCGTGCCCGCGCACGACGAGAACAGCACGAACGCCGACAGGTCGCGGTCGCGGGTCAGCTCGTGCAGGAGCCAGGCGGCCTCGGCCTTGGTCTTCCACACGGCGTCGAGCCGTTCCGGGCTCATGGCCGGGACGACGCCGTCGTCCAGGACACCGGCGATGTGCACGACCCCGGTCAGCTCCTTGCAGGAGCCGACGAGCGCGGCCAGCGCGTCGCGGTCGGACAGGTCGCACGCGGCCAGCTCGACCCGCGCGCCGAGCGCGGTCAGCTCGGCCGCCAGCTCGACGGCCCCGGCCGCCTGCGGGTCGCGCGTGGGCAGCACGAGGTCGCGTACGGCGTGCGCGGTGACGAGATGCCGGGTGACCGCTCGCCCCAGCCCGCCCGTGGCGCCGGTGACCAGGACGGTTCCTCCGGGCGTCCACGGCGCCTCCCCGGACGGCAGGTCGCGCTTGGCCAGCCGGGGGACGGATATCCTTCCTTCCCGCACCGCCAGCTGCGGCTCGTCGTAGGCGAGGGCGGCGGCGACGAGGTCCTGCGAGGCGCCGTCGTGGTCGAGCAGCACGAACCGGCCGGGGTATTCGGTCTGCGCGGATCGCACCAGACCCCAGACGGCCGCCGCGGCCGGATCGGCCCCCTGGCCGGTCGCGCCCTCGGTGAGGATCACCAGCCGCGAGGACGGAGGGTGGTCGCCGGCGAGCCGGTCCTGGATGGCGGAGAGCACACGGATCACGGCCTCGCGCGCCCGTGCCGTCTCGTCCTGCCCGTTCTCGGCCACCCAGGGCAGGAGCACGTCGTCGGAGGCCGGAAGGCCGCCGGCGGCCGGCACGGGGACCCAGTCGACCGCGAACAGCCCGGTGTGCTCCGCGGGCGGGCCGGCGGGGCCGGCGGTCTCCAGCCAGTACCGCTCGCGCTGGAAGGCGTAGGTCGGCAGGTCGACGTGGCGGGCCGGGACGGCGGCGAAGTAGGCGTCCCAGTCGACGGCGGTGCCGCAGGCGTGGAGCCGGCCGAGGGCCTGCACGAAGGTGCCGGCCTCCTCGCGCGCCTTGCGCGCGGCCGCGACGAACACGCCGCCGGTGAGCGTCTGCTGGGCCAGGCCCGTCAGGATCCCCTCGGGTCCGACTTCGACGAAGACGTCCGCCCCGGCGGCGGTGATCGCGTCGGCGAAGCGGACCGGCCGCCGCACGTGGTCGACCCAGTACCGGGCATCGGTGAGCCTCCCGGCCGCCGCGAGGCCGCCGGTGACGCTGGAGACGATCGGGACGCGGGGCTCGTGGTAGGTGACGGCGGCCGCGATCCGCTCGAACTCGGCCAGCATCGGCTCCATCAGCGGTGAGTGGGCGGCGTGCGAGACCCGCAGCCGGCGCGTGCGCGCGGCCGTCCGCCGGGCGATCTCCTCGACCGCGGACTCGACGCCGGAGATCACCACCGAGGTGGGCGTGTTGACGGCCGCGATGGCGACCTGGTCCTCGCGCCCTTCGAGGAGCGGCAGCACGTCGGCTTCCGCCGCGGTGATCGCGAGCATCGCTCCGCCCGCGGGAAGCTCCTGCATCAGCCGGGCCCGCGCCGCGATCAGCGTGCAGGCGTCGGTCAGGGAGAAGACCCCCGCCACGTGCGCGGCGGCGATCTCGCCGACGGAGTGGCCGACCACGACGTCCGGTTCGACGCCCAGGGAGCTCAGCAGGCGGTAGAGGGCGACCTCGAAGGCGAAGAGGGCGGGCTGGGTCATCAGCGTCTCGTCGAGCACGCCGCCGGGGTCGGTGAACATCACCTCGCGGAGCGGGTGCGGCAGCCGCGCGTCCAGCAGGGCGCAGATCTCCTCCAGCGCCTCGGCGAACACCGGGAAGGCGTCGGCCAGGTCGCGGCCCATCCCGACGCGCTGGCTGCCCTGCCCGGTGAACAGCATGGCCAGCTTCCCGCCGTGGCCGCTGCCGGTCACCACGCCGGTCACCACGCCGGTCGCCTCCGTGCGCTCGGCCAGGGCCCGCAGGCCCGCCAGCAGTTCTTCGCGGTCGGTGCCGACGATCACCGCGCGCTGCTCCATCAGCGTGCGCTCACCGGCCAGGGCGGCGGCGGTCGCGGCGATCGGCGTGTCCTGCGTCATCCACGACGCGAGCCGACCGGCCTGCTCCCGCAGCGCCTCCGGGCTCTTCGCGGAGATCAGCCAGGGCGTCACGGGCAGCTCGGCGTCATCGGCGTCATCGGCGGCCGGCTCCGCGGCCCCCTCTTCGATGATCACGTGTGCGTTGGTGCCGCTGATGCCGAAGGAGGAGACCGCCGCCCGGCGGGGGTGCTCCTCCCGCTCCCATCGGCGCTCTCCGGTCAGCAGCCGTACGGCCCCGGCCGACCAGTCCACGTGCGGCGTCGGCTCGTCGGCGTGCAGCGTCCGGGGCAGCACGCCGTGCCGCATGGCCATCACCATCTTGATCACGCCGCCGACGCCGGCGGCGGCCTGGGTGTGGCCGATGTTCGACTTCAGCGACCCCAGCCAGAGCGGCCGGTCCGCGGGCCGGTCCCGGCCGTAGGTGGCCAGGATGGCCTGGGCCTCGATCGGGTCGCCCAGCACGGTGCCCGTGCCGTGCGCCTCCACCGCGTCGACCTCGGCCGCCGACAGGTCCGCGTTGGCCAGGGCCTGGCGGATCACCCGCTGCTGGGAGGGGCCGTTCGGGGCGGTCAGGCCGTTGCTGGCGCCGTCCTGGTTGATGGCGCTGCCGCGCAGGACGGCGAGCACGCGGTGGCCGTTGCGGCGGGCGTCCGACAGCCGCTCGACGAGCAGCATGCCGAGGCCCTCGGCCCAGCCGGTGCCGTCGGCGTCCGCCGAGAACGCCTTGCAGCGGCCGTCGGGCGCCAGACCGCGCTGGCGGGAGAACTCCACGAACATGCCGGGTGAGGCCATCACGGTCGCGCCGCCGGCCAGAGCGAGGTCGCAGTCACCCGACCGCAGGGACTGCGCGGCCAGGTGCAGCGCCACCAGCGACGACGAGCACGCCGTGTCCACCGTCACCGCCG
>NZ_CDRNDK010000489.1:0-4379 GCF_977012225.1 Planomonospora algeriensis
CGGGCGGCGCCGGGGCGGTCGGGCCGACGGAGCCGGCCGGGGACGGGGAGGCGGACCGGGTCCTGTTCCGCTTCGAGGACGAGCGGATCACCGAGTCGAGCGGGCTGGCGGTCTCGCCGGCCCACGAGGACGTCTACTACACGCACAACGACAGCGAAGCCGGAGCGGTCTTCTACGCGGTCGGCGGCGACGGGAGGACCCGGGCGGCGTTCACCCTGCGGGGCGCGGCGGCCCGCGACTGGGAGGGGATGGCGGTCTCCAGGGACCCGAAGACCGGGCGCGGGGTGCTCTGGTTCGCCGACATCGGCGACAACTTCGACGGCGCCTGGCCGGACGTCTCGGTCTACAAGGTGGCCGAGCCCACCTCGCTGAAGGACGCCGTGCTCCCGGCCGTGCGCTACCGCTTCCGCTACGAGGACGGCGGGCACAACGCCGAGGGCGTCATGGTCGACCCCCGGACGGGGCGGCTCTACATCGTGACCAAGGAGTTCGCCGGGGCGGTCTACGCGGCGCCGAAGCGCCTGCGCACCGGGCGGGTCAACGTACTGCGCAAGGTCGGCTCCGCGCCGATCATGGCGACCGACGCCGCCTACGCGCCGGACGGGTCGAGCTTCGTGGTCCGGACCTACATCTCCGCGACGGTCTACCGCGACTTCGACGAGCAGCTCGCCCGGGTCTCGATGCCCCCGCTGGAGCAGGCCGAGTCGATCGCCTACACCGCGGACGGCAAGGCCCTGCTGACCGGTTCCGAGGGCGCGGACAGCCCGGTCCACCTGGTGCCGCTGCCCGACCGCGTCCTGGAGGCGGCCACCCCCGCGCCCGCCCCGACCCCGGAGCCGAGCGGTACGGCGCGCACGGAGCCGACCGGTCCGGTGGAGGCGGCCGAGGACGGTGAGCAGGACGCCGGGGTGCCGGTCTCGGCGGTGCTGCTCTGGCTGCTCGTGGCCTTCGGCGCCACCGGCGCCATCGCCTTCATCGCCCGCCGCACCCGGTAGGGCCGTCCCGCCGCACCCGGTGGGCGGCATGCCGTACCCGGTGGATGGCACGCCGTATCCGGCGGGCGGTACGCCGGGAGGGTCCGGTCAGCGGCGGCGACGGCGGCGGCGGAGCGTGAACAGGACGGGGAGGACGACGACGGCGGTGCCGACCAGGACGCCCGCGACGAAATCCAGGCCGAACCCGTGGTCGCCGCCGGAGAGCGGGCCGACGCCGAATACGAGGCCGGCGCCGAGGGCGACCATGTAGAGCGCCCAGACGACCATGAAGGCGTAGAAGCGCCTGCCGAAGAACACCCGGCGGGCGGGCGTGGCGGGGGCGTCGTCGAGCTCGCCCGCGAGCCCTTCGGAGACGGCCTTGGGACGCTTGAAGTACTGGAAGTACATCCAGCCGCCGCAGGGCTCCCAGCCGTCCGGGGCGAGGCGTTCGATGAGCGCGTCGAGCTTCACCGGCAGCACGGTCTCGCGGCGGTACTCCCAGCGGAGCGGGCGCTCGGGGGCGCGGCGGCTGACGAAGCGGCCCAGATGGTCGATGCGCTCGACCTCCCAGCCCTGCTCGCCGTACCTGTTGAGGCAGGCGCGGTCCTGGAAGGCGTCGACGGTCCAGACCCAGGTCTCGGCGGCCGGGTCCGGGCGGTCGTCCGGGGCGGCCTCCTGCGCGGCGGGGGCCAGGGTGGCGGCGAAGCCGGCCGCGGGGCCGAACTCCTCCTCCGGGTCGGCACCGCTCTCGGCGGCGTAGGCGGCGAGGTCGTCGACGGTCACGGCGATCTCCTTCTCGGGGACGCCGCGCTCGTGCAGGCGCGCGGCGAGCTCGTCGAAGTAGGCGGTGGTCATCTGACGCCTCCCCGGGCGAGTGCGGAACGGACGGATTCGTCGAAGGTCAGCCAGAGCGCGCCCTGCGCGGCGAGCGTGTCGCGGCCCTGCCGGGTGAGGGTGTAGTAGCGGCGGCCGGGGCCGCGCTCGGTGGCGCGGAACTCCGCGGTGACCAGACCGGCCTCCTCGAGCCGGTTGAGCACGGGGTACAGCGTGCCGCCCTTGATGTCGAACCCGATCTCGGCGAGTCCCTTGGCGATCTCGTAGCCGTAGTTCTCGCCCTCGGTGAGGCCGGCGAGCACGAGCAGGTCGAGGACGCCCTTCAGCCAGCTGGCGCGGCGGTCGGTGGCCATGGGGTCAGCGGCGGCCACGCGCGAACTGCCAGACCAGGGTGACCGCGGAGACGATGAAGAGACCGGTCATGAAACCGGAGAGGAAGTCCTGGTCGGAGTACCGGCCGACGAGGATGCGGGCGGCGCTGAGGATGAAGAAGGCGGCGAGGGCGTACTGGAAGCGCTTGTCGGAGAAGAGCTCGCTGCGGGCGGGGGCGGCCGGGGTCGGGGAGCCGGGCTGCGTGGCGGTCATGTGATCTTCCTCTCGGGGGTGTCGGACGGGCGGACTCGTCGGCGGCCGGCTCCGGGGGAGCCGTCGTCTTCGCTATGTAGAAGCTACAGCCATCTAGTTAGGAATGCAATCTAGATTGCCGTGGAGTCATCCGCTGGGCTCCCGGCTCGCCGGTCGGCCGTCTTCGGCGGTTCACGCGACGGGTATGCGTGCGGTTCGGGGGACGCGCCGGAAGTGCCCGGAAGTACTCAGTCCCGGATGAGTAGCCCGCCGGATGCGGCGGACGACCGGTGGAAGGCATGGTGGGAGCATGGAACCCGCCGATCCGCGACCGGACAGCGTCCCTCTCCCCGGTGAGCCGAGATGCCCGGAATGCGGGGTGCGCCTCACCGCTCCTCAGGAGCGTTGCCCGAGCTGCGCCCTGCCGCTGAGCGGGCCGCTGGCAGCCGAACTGTGGCGGCTCGACCAGGCACTGGCCGAGCTCGGGGCGCGCCGGTCCGAGATGCTCGTCCGCCGCAGCCGCCTGCTCGGCATGCTCCGGGCGGAAGGCGCCCGCCAGGGCATTCCGGAGGCCGCTCCCGGCGCGGGACGGACGGGTACGGGCGGGGAGAGGTCATCGGGACCGGCCGGAGCAGGACGGACCGGAGGGGGACGGACCGGAGCGGGGCCCGCGCGTCCGGGCGGGGACCTCTCGCCGAGGGCGGTGCAGAACCTGCTGCTCGCCCTCGGCGGACTGCTGCTGGCCGTCGCGGCCGTCGTGTTCACGGTGGTGAGCTGGGGGCATCTCGGCATCGGCGGGCGGGCCGCGGTCCTGGCCGGTTTCACCGCGGCGGCCCTGGCGGTGCCGCGGGCGCTGGCGGGCCGCGGGCTGGCCGCCACCGCGGAGACCGTCGCGGTGCTCGGCGTGGTCCTGCTCTTCCTGGACGGCTACGCCGTCCGGCAGGCCGGACTGGCCGGTACCGGGCGCTCGCCGGAAACGTCTACGCGGGCGGGGTGTTCGCCGTGGTCGCGCTCGTCCTGGCCGCGTACTCGCGGGTGGTGCCGCTGAGGCTGCCGCTGCCCGCGGCGGTCCTGTTCGCCCAGTTCCCCGTCGTGCTCCTGGCGGCGGAGCGGCCGGCGCCCTGGGTGACCGCCGCGTTCGCGGTGACGGCCGCGGCCGACGCCGTCCTCCTGCTGTACGTGAAGCGCGCGTCCGCCGCCCCGATCCGGCCCGGGATCCGCAGGACGGCGGCGTTCTCGTTCGGCACCGTGTGGACGCTCGGCGTGCTGTACGGCTCGGTGGACTCCGCCGCGGGCCTGGTGGCGGGTTTCTCCCCCGGGGACCGGCTCGGCTCCGCGGCACAGGGGGCGCTGCTGGCCGTACTGGCGCTGATCGGGATCGCGGTGGCCCTGCGGCGCGTGGTGGGGCCGGTCACCGCCCTCGCCGCCGGATCGGCGTTCGCGCTGGCCGCAGGCGTCTCGGCGCCCTTCCCGCCGGTGGTCCGGCCGGAGTGGTACGCGCTCGTGTACGCCGTGGCGGGACTGGCCGTCGCGGTCGCCGCGCTGTGCGCGCCCGGGCCGGACGAGCCCGGGATCCGTTCCGCGGCGGCGGTCACCGGCGGGGTCCTGGCCGTGCTGACGGTGCTCCCGTTCCACACGGACATCGCGCGGGCGCTGACGGAGCCGTTCGCCCGCCTGGACGGGATCTGGTCGGGCCCGCACGGGTACGGCGCAGGAGGGTCTCCGGTACCGCTCACCCCCGTGCTCGTCCTCGCGCTGCTCAGCGCCGCCTCCGCCGCCCTGGCCGTGCGAGGTCGCGTATCCGCCGCCTCCGCGCGGGAACCGGTGTCCGCCGTGCCGTCTCCGGAGACGGCGAAAGACGGGCCCGCCGTCCTCCGCGCGGGAACCGGTGTCCGCCGTGCCGTCTCCGGAGGCGGCGGAGGACGGGCGGGGACGGCGGAGGCCCGCGGCCGTCGCCGCGCTGCTGTCCGGCACGCTCGCGGCGGTGCTCGTCCCGGGCGCCCTCGG
>NZ_CDRNDK010000490.1:0-4377 GCF_977012225.1 Planomonospora algeriensis
CGCCGGGGCCCGGCAGCGGGGTGACCTCGCGGGGGCCGGCGATCTCGTGGCCCTCGGCGCACCGGAAGCGCTGTTCGACGAGGGCGCCGCAGCCGCGGTGGGTGAGGAGCACCGGCGGGCCGTCGGGGCCCGACCGGTAGCGGTCGCCCCAGTGCATCAGCGCGACCATGATCGGGTAGAGGTCGCGGCCCATCTCGGTCAGGCGGTACTCGTCGCGCTGGCGCTGGCCGGGCTCGCGGTAGGGGACCTTGCGGAGCAGCCCCTCCTCCACCAGCCGGGTCAGCCGGGCGCTCAGCACCTGCCGGGGGGCCCCGGTGGCGGCCTGCATGTCGGCGAAGCGGCGCACCCCGCTGAAGGCCTCGCGGAGCACCAGGAAGGTCCACTTCTCGCCCACGATGGCCAGCGTGCGTTCGATCGAGCAGTTGTCCACCCGGAAGGGCACGTTACCGAGGGTCGCCTCACTCATAGAGGCATCGTAAGCGGCCACCGCACCACCTCCAACGGAGCTAAGTCTAGTTGACAGACTCAGATGATCCCGGGATTCTGAGTCCATGATTCGAACTCAGCTGGTGCGTCCGCGCCGCGGCCCGATGCCGGCCGTACGGCCCACCGTGCAGGCCGCCGTGCAGGCCGCCGTGCAGGCCGCCGTACGGCCCGCTGGGCAGGGGGAAGGCGCCGGGGACCGGGCGTTCGGCGCCGGTGCCGGGATGCCCGGAGCGGACGCCGGGGTCCGGCGGTCCGATGCGGGAACCGGGGTCCGGGCTTCGAAGGCGGACATCGAGATCCGGGTCCCGGGAGCGGACGTCGAGATCCGGCCGGCGCGGACGGATGACGAGGAGCGGATCCGCCGTTTCCTCGCCGGGCTGTCACTGCACACGCAGACCCTGCGGTTCTTCACCGGCCTCGGCCGCCCGGCCGCGAGTCTGGTCCGCGCCCTGCTGGCGGTGGACGAACGGCGTGACGTGCTGCTGGCGATCCACGGGAACGACGTGGTGGGGCACGCGATGGGCTTCGGCGATGGCGGCGTCGCGATGGAGATCGCCGTGGTGGTGGCCGACGACTGGCAGGGGTTCGGGGTCGGCTCCCGGCTGGTCCGCGGGCTGCTGCGCCGGGCCGGGGCGAGGGGGGTGCGGACGGTGGGGATGGACGTCATGGGGGAGAACCGCAGGGTGCTCGCCATGATCGGCAGGGAGTGGCCGGACGCGGTCATGCGGGCGTCCTCCGGGACGGTGGAGGTGACGGCGGTGCTGCGCGAGGGTTCGGGCAGGGAGCCGTCGAGGCTCGGGCCGGGGATGTGAGAGGGCTGGGTTCACCGGGTTCGCCGGATTCGGGTCGGGAATGGGAGAAGGCCGGGTTCGCCGGGTTCGGGTCGGAGCGACGGGGTGTGCGCCGGGTGCGGTAAGATCGCCGGGGTCCGGGGTGACGGGCGGGCATTTGCGGAACAAGGTTCTGTTGCCGCACCATTGACCTCGTGAAGAATGCCAAGAACGGACGTGACGGCCGGACCCGGATCGTCGAGGGAGCCCTGCGGCGGTTCAGCCAGGACGGTGTCTCTGCGACCACGCTGGCCAGCCTCCGTCAGGAGAGCGGCGTCAGCGTCGGCAGCTTCTACCACCACTTCGCGAGCAAGGAACACGTCTTCGGCATGCTCTACGCCGAGACCCTGAACATGTATCAGGACGCCTTCCTCGCCGAGTTGCGCAGCCACGAGGGGGCGCGCGAGGGCGTCGAGGCCATCGTGGCGCTGCACATGTCCTGGTGCGGCGAGCACCGCGAGCGCGCCAACCTGCTGATCAGTGAGCGTCCGCCGAAGCGGGACGAGCCGGGCGGACCGGAGGTCGCCGAGTCGCGCCGGGCCTTCTTCCGCAACGTCGCCGACTGGTGGCGGCCGCACATGAAGGCGGGCGTGCTCCAGCCGGTCCCTCCCACCATGTGCTACGTGCTCTGGCTCGGTCCGGCGGTGGAGATGTGCCGCCTGTGGTTCGCGGGGGCGCACCAGCCCACGGAGGAGGAGATCGCCGCCATGTGCGGGGCCGCCTGGCAGAGCCTCCGCAAGCACCCCTCCTGACATCCGGCCCGGCCGCTGAGGGCCGTTCCGTGTGATCGGACGGGACGGGAGGGAGAGGATCGGGCGGGACGGGAGAGGGGATCGGGCGGGGCGGGGTGAGGCCGGAGGGACGCCCTAGCGGGCGCCCACCAGGCCGCGCCGTCCGGTGGGGACCCGCCAGACCTTCTCGTCCAGAGAGATGTCCAGGCGCAGGTCCTGGCGGCGCCGCTGGAGGCCGGGCACGCGGACGCGGTCGCTCACGTCGAACCTGCCGCTCCGGGGATAGCCGAACCCGAGCTCTCCGGGGAGGACTCGCAGCTCGTCCTGGTTCCCGCAGCGCGGGCAGGTCCAGGCGACCATGTCCCGCCCGCGGTTGTAGTCGTGGCAGGCGCGGAAGTACTCATCAGGGCGGAAGCGGGACTCACAGGCCATGCAGGGGATCAGCATGATGGATCCTTCTGGAGGTCGTGTGTGCGGGTATCAAGGATTACCGTCTCGCCCTTGAGGTCCGCTTACAGATCGCTTACCACTTTGCGTAACGATTTGGTCACCCTGAGTTCCATGTGGTGGGTGATGGGAGCATGGAACCGTGAAAGATCCGCTGGACCGGTTCCGCGAACTGCTGCTCGCGACCGGCTACACCATCGACGGCGTGCGCGAGCGTCTCGGCGACGTCGCCGCCACCGCCCTGTCCCGCGAGGAGATCGTCCCCGCCCTCCGCGCCACCCGCGACGGCGACCCGCTCGGCACGCTGATCCGGCTGTGGTGGCTCGGCGTCCCGGTGGAGGCCGCCGGCCTGCCGGAGGGCCTGCCCGTGGCCGAGCTGGCGGACGCGGGCCTGCTGGCCGCGGACGGCCTCCGGATCGTGCCGCGGGTCCATCTGCAGCCCTGGGAGACCGGCGGCTACGTGGTCTCCGACCGGAAGGTCAGGCCGGGGGACCCGCGCTCCGCGCCGACCACGTCGTCGGGGCCGGCGGGGCCTCGGCGAACCTCGCCCAGCTGGTCTCCCGCCGCCCGGTGGAGCGCGCCCTCGACCTGGGCACCGGATGCGGCGTCCAGGTGCTGCACCTGGCCGGCCGGGCCGAGCGGATCACGGCCACCGACGTCAATCCGCGCGCGCTGGAACTGGCCCGGCTGAGCTGGTCGCTGTCCGGGATCGAGGGGGTGGACGCCCGGGAGGGCTCGCTCTTCGACCCGGTGGAGGGCGAGCGGTTCGACCTGGTCGTCTCCAACCCGCCCTTCGTGATCTCCCCCGCCGGGCGGTTCACCTACCGCGAGTCCGGCTTCGAGGCCGACGGCTTCTGCCGTGACCTGGTACGGCGG
Organism: Planomonospora algeriensis; assembly: GCF_977012225.1. Lineage (NCBI taxonomy): Bacteria > Bacillati > Actinomycetota > Actinomycetes > Streptosporangiales > Streptosporangiaceae > Planomonospora > Planomonospora algeriensis. The sequence continues at coordinate 3,371 of NZ_CDRNDK010000490.1, forward strand.
GCGCCTCGTTTCCTCGCCCCCGGTGGCACCTGCCAGCTCCTGGCCAACTGGCTGCACGTCGAGGGAGAGGACTGGCGCGACCGGGTCGGCGGCTGGCTGGCCGGGACCGGATGCGACGGCTGGGTCGTCCAGCGGGACGTCCAGGACCCGGCCGAGTACGTCGAGCTGTGGCTGCGCGACGCCGCCGAGCAGGGCACCGCCCGCTACCGCGAGCTCTACGACGACTGGCTCGGCTGGTTCGAGGCGATGCGCGTCACGGGCGTCGGCTTCGGCTGGATCACCCTGCACGACTCCGGCAGCCTCGACCCGGTGGTCCGGGTGGAGGAGTACGGCCACCGGGTGGAGCTCCCCGTGGGCGGATACCTGGAGGAGGTGCTCGGCTCGATCGCCACGGCGCACCGGACGACGGACGCGGAGCTGCTCGCGGCCCGCCTGGTGGTGGACGCGGGGGTGCTGGAGGAGCGGGCCGGGACGCCCGGGGCGGAGGACCCCGCCACGATCGTGCTCCGGCAGACGCGCGGTCTGCGGCGCAGCGCGCGGGTGGGAACGGTGGAGGCGGCCCTCGCCGGGGTCTGCGACGGCGACTATCCACTGGCCCCCCTCCTCGCCGCGATCGCCGATCTGACCGGGGACGACTCCGCTGACCTGCGGACGGAGACGCTGGAGAGGATCCGCTCCTTGGTCGCCGAAGGGTTTTTCCACATATCCACAGGGTCGTGATCCACAGGCTGTGGATATCCCGCGATCGCTTGTTGATCGAACGTTGAACGGGGCGGGGGAGGCTCTGGCCGTGGGCACGGATCCGGGGGGAAAAGGACCCATGCCCGCGTCCGGCCGGTCGTCGTGAGAGGCGGCCGGTCACCGTGCGGCGCACCGGTTGACCCCGGGCCCCTGCGCGCCGCACGGCGACCTGACGGCCGGCCGGACCACGACCCCGTCGACGTCGGCCGAACCGCGAGGGGGCTCCGGCGTCTGGACCGAGGAGCGAAGGAGCCCGCGAGGGGGCT
>NZ_CDRNDK010000491.1:0-4370 GCF_977012225.1 Planomonospora algeriensis
GGACCCCGCCCCGCCGCCGCCGTGCCCGCCCCCGTCGCGGCCCGGGCGGCGCGCCTCCGTCATGCACCCGGCGCGGCGTGCGGCCCCTGCCAGCCGGGGACGTGGCGCCAGTCGCTGGACACGACGGTGGCCCCCAGGCAGCCCAGCAACCGGGTCCTGGCCAGCGCCTGGTCCGCGGGCGGGTTCACGGAGTCCAGCGCGGGCGCGACCTCGTGGGCGGAGGTGACCGCGGTGAAGTAGTCGCCGTAGAACGCCCGCCGTTCGGCGGACAGCCCGGCGAAGGAGGCCGCGCCGCCGTCGAAGACGACGAACCAGGGACGCAGGGACTCCTCGTAGTCCTGGCGCGGGTCGGTGGCGCCGTACCCTCCCCTGGGGACCGGGAAGACCTGGGCGTCGGCGGGGTGGTCCCGCAGGTGCCGGGCGTACTCCACCTCGGTGGGCAGGCTGTCGTTCTCCGCGGTGCCCCGGATCACGTAGACCAGGATCCTGCCGCGGTGGTCGGCGGGCCAGGCCCCGGCGCGCGCGGCCTCATCCGGGGTGGCGTGACCGCCCATCAGGTCGGCCGGGGTGAGCATCGCGTCGCCGAAGCGGTCCCGCAGGACCGCGTCGAGCTCGTCGGGCCCCCGGCCCCGGTTGTCGTGGAACCCGTCCTTCATCTCCAGTTTGAGGACCAGGAGCTCGTGCCCCGGGTTCGCCTCGTGCCAGGCTCTGACGTTGTCCAGGCAGTGCGTGAACTGCTGGTTGCGCGCCGAATCGCGCAGTTGGCCGGCGTCGCGCCCCGCTCGCAGTTGTTGTCGCTCCAGAACGGATTGGAGTGGCTGACGGTCCACTGGCCGAAGAAGGTCCACAGATCGATCTCGATCATCCGGTTCCCGGCGTCGAGCGCGTCGACCAGGTAGGGGTAGGCCGCTCTCTCGTAGGCGTTGTGCACCCCGCCGAAGGTCAGGTCCGTCAGTGCGGGCTCGGCCGCGCGGGCGGGGCCGCCGCAGACGGCGGCGGCCATCGAGGCGGCCAGGGCGGTGGCGGCGAGGCGGGAGGGGAAACGCACGGATGCCTCCGGGAGGGTCGGAAGGCGGTCCCCGCGGCGCCGTCGGACGTGTCAGGCCGATCTTGACCAGGATCCGCCCGCTCCGCAAGACCCGTTCCCGCGGCGCGGCGGGGAGGCCGCGCCATGCCGGGCCCGGGCTTCCGGGCCCGGCATGGCTCAGGTCAGGGACTCCGGACCGGTCAGCTCAGGTCCGAGCACTTCTTCGCGTCCGGGTCCGCGGCCGCCTTCGGGACCCAGCGCACGTTGGCGAACGACGCGGAGAAGGCGCCCTCGGTGTAGACGAGGAAGGGCGTGTTGACGTTCTCCAGGTCCAGGCCCCCCGCCGCGAAGCAGGAGACGGGGATCTTGACCGTCGACTTCGTCCCCGCCGGCAGTCCCGTGAAGAGGGAGGTCGCCACGACCTCCGCCATGCACGGGTAGACGCAGTGGGTGCTGATGACGGTCCTGGCGGCCGGGGCCTGGTGCACGATCGTGTCGAAGACCAGCGCGGCGTCGGAGTTGAGGTAGCCGCGCAGGTCGGTGCCGCCCGCCGGGTTCTGCAGGTAGATCTGCGCGGGGCCGGTTCCGGTCCAGGTCGCCTTCAGGCCGTCCTGCTGCACGTTGACGTCGGACTGCACGACGCCGATCTCGGCGTGCGACGCCTGGCCGTCGGGGCCGATCTCGGTGCCGCCCCAGTTCTCCGCCGAGCCGATGAAGCTCTTGTACGGCGCGACGTCGGTCCGGTTGAAGATCTCCAGGTCCTCGCTCGCCTCGCCGCCGCCGCCCGTGGAACCGCAGCCGAACTCCGGCGCGGTCTCGTCGAGCGTGCCGATGGAGCTCGCCTGGCCGGAGCGCAGGCCGTACCCGAGGGGGAAGAGCGGGTCGTAACCCTCGTCGCCGGCGTTGAGCGGGGTCTGGCAGGCGGTCTTCGGCCAGGAGTACGGCAGCTTGCCGGTGTAGCCCTGGTGGTGGCGGCCCCGGACCAGCAGGTCGGCGACGCCGCCGCCCTCGGTGCCCGGCAGCCACGCGACCACGAAGGCGTCGGAGCGGTTGAGCTCCTTGTTGACCCAGAGCGGGCGGCCGGTGACGTAGACGGTGACCACCGGGGCGCCCTTGCCCTTGACCTTGTCGAGCACGGCCAGGTCACCGGGGTAGATCTTGGCGGCCTCCAGCGAGCGCCGCGCGAGGTCTCCGACCCCCTCGGCGTACGGCGTCTCGCCGATCACCGCGATGACCGCGTCGAACGCCGCGGGGTCGACGCCGTCGGCCGTCTCGCTGAACGTGACGTTCGCCTCGCCCAGCGCCTCCTTCAGGCCGCCGAGGATCGTGGTGCCGTTCGGGAAGTCGGCGTTGGTGTTGCCGGTGCCCTGCCAGGTGAGGCTCCAGCCGCCGGTCTGGTTCTGCAGGCTGTCGGCGCTCTTGCCGACCACGAGGACCTTGGAGTTCCTGGCCAGCGGGAGCACCTTGCCGTTGTTCTTCAGCAGGACCTGCGACTTGCGCACGGCCTCCCGGGCCAGCCTCCGGTCCTCCAGCGCGCCGGCCGAACCGGCGTAGGCGCGCTTGGAGGGCTTGCGGCCGTCGAGCACGCCGGCGCGCAGCTTCACCCGCAGGATGCGGGTGACCGCGTCGTCGATGCGGGCCATCGGGATCTCGCCGCTCTCGACCTGGGCGATCGTGTTGGCGATGAACGCCTTCCAGTCGTTGGGGACCATGACGACGTCGATGCCCGCGTTGATCGCCTGCGGGCAGCTGGCGTTGGTGCACCCGGCGACCTGGCCGATGCCGTTCCAGTCGGAGACGACGACGCCGTCGAAGCCCATCTTCCCCTTGAGGATGTCGCTCAGCGCGCGCTTGCTGCCGTGCAGCTTGCCCTCGTTGATGCCGAGTTCCTCGTTCGTCCAGCTGTTGAACGAGACCATCACGGTCTGGGAGCCGGCCGCGAGCGCGCCGTAGTAGCCCTGGCCGTGCAGGTTGATCATCTCGGCCTCGGACGAGGGGTTGACCCCCTGGTCGACGCCCTTGAGGGTGCCGCCGTCGCCGATGAAGTGCTTGGCTGTGGCGATGACGCCGCGGGAGTCGATCCGGAACGGGTGGCTGCCCTGCAGTCCCTTGACGGCCTCGTAGCCGTAGGCGCGGACGATCCGGGGGTCCTCGGAGAAGCCCTCGTAGGTGCGGCCCCACCGGTCGTCGCGGACGACGGCGAGCGTGGGGGCGAAGGCCCAGTCCTGGCCGGTGGCGCGGATCTGCCTGGCCGTCGCCGCGCCGATGTCGCGGATGAGGCACGGGTCCTGCGCGGCGCCCAGGCCGACGTTGTGGGGGAAGATCGTCGCGCCGTAGACGTTGTTGTTGCCGTGGATGGCGTCGATGCCCCAGATGACGGGGATCTTCGTCCGGGTGGCCACGGAGGCGTCCCAGTAGGCGTCGGCGAGGTCCAGCCAGGCCTTCGGCGCGGCGTGCTTGTCGCGGCCGGGCCAGGAGCCGCCGCCGTTGAGCACCGAGCCGATGGCGTACTGCTTGACCTCCTCCGGGGTGATCGCCGCGATCTCCGGCTGGGTCATCTGGCCGACCTTCTCGGCCAGGGTCATCCGGGAGACGATCTTCGCGATCCGCTTCTCGTCCAGCGGGTTCCGCTTGATCCTGCTGTCGATCTTGGGCCAGTCGGAGAGCCTGGGCAGGCTCTTGTCGACGCGGGCGCAGCCGCGGAAGTCGAGAGAGGGTTTTCCGATCACCGGCTGGCGGCCGTTCGCGGCCTCGGCGCCCGCGCTCGGCATCCCGGTGACTCCGGAGGCCAGGACCGCGAGGCCCGCCAGCACGGCGAGCCTGCTCCTCCTGGCGCCCGGTCGGACGGAAGGTTTGGTCATCGAGGGTCCGTTCTCGAGGTGCTGCACAAAGACGTGGCGGCTCCCCCCGTGATCCGCACTGCGCAGATCCTGACCCCGCGAGACCGGTCCCGTCAATAGTTTCCTGAGAGCGCTCTCTGAAAACGGAGGCGTGTTCCCCATCGGGATGCGGTGATCCCGGGAACCGTTCCCTGGCGGTTCCCGGGATCGGGGCGGACGCTTCCGGCCGAGGCCGACGGGCGGGCCTGGGCCGCTTCCGGCCGAGGCCCACCCGTCGGCCCGTACGGCTAGCGGCCGCTCCGGTAGGAGCCGTCCGCGAGTTCGGCGACGAGGCCCGGCCGCTTGGGGGTCCAGCCGAGCATCCGGCGGGTCCGGGCCGAGCTCACCGCCTGGCCGAGGGCGAGCGCCTCGGCGAAGGCCGGGTTCAGGGCCTGTGCCGCCTCCTCCACCGGCCAGGCCTCCGCCTCCTGCTCGCCGAGCCGCCGCCGGCGGCGGCTCGGCGA
>NZ_CDRNDK010000492.1:0-4349 GCF_977012225.1 Planomonospora algeriensis
CTGGCGGCCCGCTACCGCCCGGCGCCCGGAGGGCTCGGCGGCCGGAGGGGACTGGTACGACGTGCTGACGCTGGCCGACGGCGCGACCGCGCTGGTCGTCGGCGACGTGGCCGGCCACGACGTGCAGGCCGTCGCGCGGATGGCCCAGCTGAGCAACATGCTGCGGTCCATGGCCTGGGACCGGGTGGAGCCCCCCAGCCTCATCGTGGACCGCCTGGAGAACGCGGTGCTCGCCGTCGGCGAGCCCGCCCTGGCCACCCTGGTCATGGCCCGGGTCGAAGGCCCGGAGGAAGGACCGTGGCAGCTGCACTGGGCCAGCGCCGGGCATCCGCCGCCCCTGCTGGTCACCGAGGACGGCCGCGCCCGCTATCTGGAGTCGGCGCAGAACGTGCTGATCGGAGCGGAGTGGCACGACGTCGGGGACCGCCACGACGCGATCGAACCGCTGCCGGCGCGCAGCACCGTGCTGCTGTACACCGACGGTCTCGTCCACGCGCCGGGGACCGGACTGGACGCCGGCCTGGACCGGCTGCGCCGCCGCGCCGCGGCCCTGGCCCGCCGCTCGGTGGAGGGCTTCTGCGACGAACTCCTGGAGGGCGCGCCGCCCGACGGCGTCGACGACATCGCCCTGCTCGCCCTGCGGGTGCCCGGTCCCGATGAGGACGCATGAGCGCCCCGTACGGCGGAGCCGTCCGCGCCGGGTCCCGGTCCGGCGCCGCGGGCCTGCCCGGTCCGGGAGACGCGGTCGGGACGGGGCCGTGATGACGGAGGCACGGGACCCCGGAGAGGGGGCGGAGCACCTCCGGGAGTCGGACAGGAAGCGACTGGGCGGCACCCGCATCGTGACGGACGAGCAGGGGCCGGGCGGGCGGCGGGAGGACGCCTCCCCTCCGGCTCCCCCGGTCCTCGTGGAGCCCGACTTCTCCGCCCTCGCCACCTCGGCCGCGCTGGCCTGCGAAGCCCCGCTCGCGCTGGTCAGCGTGATCGGGGTCGGCGACCGGCGGCTCACCGGCCGCGCGCGCCGGCGCGGAGGCCCTGGACGAACAGGCGCTGTCCTTCCTTCCCTGCACCATCCAGGGCCGCGAGCTGCTGGAGGTCCCCGACGTCCGCGACGATGCGCGCTTCCGCGACGATCCCGCGGTGGCGGGGGAGCCGGGGGTGCGTTTCTACGCGGGTGTGCCGATGATCGGCCGGTCGGGGAACATCCTGGGCGTGTTCTGCGTGATGGACCACCGCCCCCGCCGCCTCTCCGACGAGCAGCGCCGGATCCTGCGCAGTCTGGCGGCCAGCGCCACCGCGCTGCTGAAGACGTATCGCTACGCCCGCCGGTCCGACCACATCATCCACGGCCTGCAGGAGGTGCAGGACCTCAAGGACCAGTTCCTGCGCACCGTCAACCACGAGCTGCGCACCCCGCTGACCTCGATCCGCGGCTACCTGCAGCTGGTCCGGGAGGGCGGGCTGGACGAGGCCACCGAGCACCGCTTCCTGCAGGTCATCGAGCGCAACAGCGAGCACATCCTGGGGCTGATCGACGAGCTGCTGCTGATGTCCAGCCTCAACGCCCGCACCGCCGTCTTCACCCCCGAACGGGTCGACCTGGTCGCCGTCGTCCGCCGCGCGGTCGGCGACGCCGCCGCGGAGGCGGAGAGCAGAGGCCACACGCTACGGCTGGAGGCGCCGCCCGCGCTGACGGCCTGGGCCGACGCCCGGCGGCTGCAGCACGCGCTGGACCACCTGCTGGAGAACGCGATCAAGTACACCCCGGACGGCGGCACGATCGAGGTCACCGTGACCGCCGACCCCGCGCGCCGCATCCGGATCCGCGACACCGGGATCGGCATCCCGCCCGGCGAGGTGGAGCGGGTCTTCGAGGACTTCTACCGGTCGCGGCAGGCCGAGGACATGACCGGCGGCACCGGGATGGGCCTGCCTCTCGTCGACAAGATCATCCAGTTGCACGGGGGCAGCATCCGCATCGACAGCGAGCCGGGGAAAGGCACCTCCGTGCGCGTCACCCTGCCCGTCCCGCCCTCGGAGCCCGCCCCGGACTGATCTGAGGCGGCCGAGGGCCCGGAGCGCTCCCCGGCCCGGTCGGCGGGGCGGGGAGCGCTCCGGTCAGCCGGCGGATCAGAGTACGGGCGAGCCGGGGTGACGGGCCGCCGGCCAGATAGTCGCCCAGCTCCCGGGGCACGAGGTTGAGGGCGCCGATCTCGCCGGGGTCGAGGGGGACCCGCACCACCTCGTAGACGCCGCGGGCGGGGTCGGTGAACTCCGGGCCGCAGCGCAGGGCGGGGTCCATGGAGACCAGGCGGCAGCCGTACACGTGCTGGAGCTTGACGCCCTCCTCGCGCGGGCAGCGCAGGGTGGTCAGCGGGGTGACGGCCGAGACGGTGGCGCCGAGCTCCTCCAGGAGCTCGCGGTGGAGGGTGTGCTCCAAGGAGGCGTCCTCGGGCTCGACGTGGCCGCCGGGGGCGGACCAGTACAGCTCCTTGCCGGGCACGGTGCGCCGGAACAGCACGAGCCGGTCGTCGTCGAGGAGGACGGCGCGGACACTGGGAACGGGCGGCATCTTCCGGATTCTCGCATCCGCTCCCGCGGGGGTCTCCCCCGGGGAGCCGAACACCGGGACAAGGCCCGGTCAAGCGGGCCCGCGGGGGAGGCGGTGCGGGCCTCAGATGTCGCGGCGGAGCCGCTTGAGGTCGGAGCGGTGCTTCTTGGCTGCGATGCGGCGCTCGACGGCGCCCCTGCTCGGCTTGGTGGGGCGGCGCTTCTTCGGAGGCGGGGCGACGGCCTCGCGCAGGAGCTGCGCCAGGCGCATCTCGGCCGCCTCGCGGTTGCGCAGCTGGGAGCGGAACTCCGAGGCGGCGATGGTGACGACGCCGCCGGTCAGCCGGGAGGCGAGGCGCTCCAGTGCGCGCGTCTTGAGCAGTGGGGGAAGGGCCTCGGTGGCGGCCAGGTCGAAGCTGAGCTCGACGCGGCTGTCGGTGGTGTTGACCCCCTGGCCGCCGGGACCCGAGGAACGCGAGAAACGCCAGTGGAGCTCGGACTCGGGAACGGAGACCGAGCCGCTGATCTGAAGCGGGCCGGGCATGGCGGACGACTCCTTCGGGCAGGGGGTGCATGGTCAGCGTAGCGAGGGGACACACCCGTCGATCAACCGGTTTATGCCCCGTTCGCCCCTTCTCATCGGCCGATGGCCGCTCGTGACGGGCTTGTGGCCCCCGGTTCCTTCCGCCACAGTGATGGCCGGGGCGCAAGCCGTACATGTCGGTGGATGAGGGGCGAGGGCGCGTGGGTGCGATCGTGGGCGTGCACGGGATCGGGAAGTACCGGTACTACCGCGAGGCGGGGAACTCGGTCGCCGGGGCGGAGGCCGCGATGCGCGCCAAGTGGGACCGCTACCTGCACCGGGGGCTCGCCTGCGGGGCGCCGCACGCGGGGGAGCGCTACGTCACCGAGATCGCCTACTACGCCCACCTGCTCGGCGAGCACAAGCAGGACGGCGACCCCCGCGCCGTGCGGAGCATGGCGGCGGGGGAGCAGGAGGTGCTGGTCGCCTGGGCCCGCCAGCTCGACGCGGTCGGCGAGGGGCTGACCGGCGCGCTGCACCTGGTGGCGGGCTGGGTGCTGGAGCGCATGCCGGACCGGGCCGCGGAGTTCGCCGCGCTCTTCGCCCCCGAGGTGGCGGCTTACCTCGCGGCCGGAGGCGAGGCGCGGGCCGGTGCGCGGGCGGCGGTGGCCGAGGTGATCCGGCGCAACCGCCCGAAGGTGGTCATCGCGCACTCCCTCGGCAGCGTGGTGGCCTACGAGACGCTCTGGGCACACCCCGACCTGGAGGTCGAGCTGCTGATCACCCTCGGCAGCCCGCTCGGCATGCGCGACGTGGTCTTCGAGCGCCTGCTGCCGGCCCCGGTGAACGGCCGGGGCGAGCGGCCCCGCCAGGTGCGGCGGTGGGTGAACATCGCCGACCGGCACGACATCGCCGCGATCCCGCCCGCCCTGCGGTCCTGCTTCACCGGGGTCGACCGGGAGGTCCTGGTCGACCTCGACTGGCTCGACTTCCACACCGTGGAGAAGTATCTGGGCTGCGGGGCGCTGGGCGACCAGCTGAGGCCGTACCTGTCCTGACGGTCCGAGCCCGTCCTGACGGCGAGGGCGCGTCCTGCCGTCTCGCGGCTGTTCACCCTGCCTTGACATGCAGGTCACAGCGGGGCCAGGTGGAACGGCTGCACTGGGGGCGTGGAGCAGAAGCCGTCACGCAGAGCCTTCCTGTCCGCCGCCGCGGGTGCCGGCGGCCTGTTGCTCGCCGGGGCCGGGCCCGCCTCGGCGGCCGCCCCGCCGGCGCG
>NZ_CDRNDK010000493.1:0-4342 GCF_977012225.1 Planomonospora algeriensis
GGGACCGCATTCATCCCCGGCCTGAAGGCCGAGGCCTTCTGCGGACCTGCGGTAATCGCGTTCCGGCCCCCAGTCCAGATGCCTCGGCAACGTGACGACGCCGCTGACCGGTCCGGTGAGCTCTTCGAGAGTCTCGGGCGCGACGTATGGGCGGAGCGCTCCGTAGCTTTCGGCCTGCATGACTCCAGTGTGGCCGATACGGCCATGATCATGCCTGATTCTTCCCGCCACGGGTTCGGTCGGCTCGGGCAGGTGACGGTCCGGCAGTGCTGACCGGTGGATGAGGTGAACGGTGGCGCATGGATCTCAGGCCTGCGGCGATCCGACTGGGTGGCTATAAGGAGAAGACCTATAATAAATTCTCTCATCATTGAGGGGGCCGATCATGGACAAGCCCGCAGAGATGTTCGACCGGGACTACGAGTGGTCGGAGCTGACGCGGTTCGTGCGGCACCCGGGGCCGGAGGCGACGCTCGGCGTGGTGTCCGGGCGGCGTCGGCAGGGCAAGACCTTCCTGCTGGACGCGGTCTGCCGGGCGGCGGGAGGGTTCTACTTCGCCGCGACCGAGGCGACCGAGGCCGAGTCCCTGCACCAGTTCGGCGCGGCGCTCGCCCGCCATCTCGGCGAACCGGCTCCCCGCAGGTTCGCGCACTGGGACGAGGCCGTCGAGACCCTCATGGCGATCACCGGTTCCGGGCCGGTTCCCGTGGTCATCGACGAGTTCCCCTACCTGGTGAAGGCCTCCCCGCAGCTGCCCTCGCTGATCCAGCGGGCCCTCGGCCCGCAGGGGCAGCGCCGGAGCGGCGCCGTACGGCTGCTGCTGTGCGGTTCGGCCCTGTCCTTCATGGGGGCGCTGCTGGCGGGGACCGCGCCGCTGCGGGGCCGGGCGAGCCTGGAACTGGTCGTCCCCACGCTGGACTACCGGCAGGCCCGGGACTTCTGGGACATCACCGACCCCGCGCTGGCGTTCCTCGTCAACGCCGTCGTCGGCGGAACCCCTGCCTACCGGCGCGAGTTCACGCTCGGCGACGTCCCCGACGGCATCGACGACTTCGGCCCGTGGGTCATCCGGAACGTGCTGAATCCCGGTCGTCCGCTGTTCCGGGAGGCGCGGTTCCTCCTCGCCGAGGAGCCCGAGCTGCGGGACACGGCCCTGTACCACGGCGTCCTGTCCGCGATCGCGGGCGGCAACCACACCCGGGGCGGCATCGCCGGCTACCTCGGCCGCAAGTCCACCGATCTGGGCCACGCGCTGACCGTGCTGGAGGGCGTCGGGATGATCGCCAGGGAGGCGGACGCCTTCCACGGCAAGCGCTCCGCCTACCGGATCACCGAGCCCATTCTCGGCTTCTACCACGCGATCATGCGGCCGGAGTGGACGGACCTGGAACGCCCGGGCTACGCCGCGCAGGTCTGGGAGCGATCGCAGGCGGCGTTCCGGAGCAAGGTCCTCGGCCCCCACTTCGAGCACCTCGCCCGCGCATGGACGCGTTGGCACGCCGCTCCGGAGACCCTCGGAGGCCTGCGCACCCGCGTCGTCTCCGGTGTCCTGCCCGACCCGGCGGCCAAGACCGGCCACGAACTCGACGTCGTCGTCTTCGGCAGGGCCGATGACGGCAGGGAGAGCGTTCTGGCGATCGGCGAGGCCGAGTACGGCGACGTCGTCGGGCAGGGTCACCTGGAACGGCTCGAGCGCCTCCGCGAGCTGCTCGTCCGCCGGGACGACCGGGCCGGCCCCGGCACGCGGCTGCTGCTCTTCAGTGCCGCCGGGTTCATGCCCGGGTTGCAGGAGACCGCCCGGGCGCGTGAGGACGTGCAGCTCGTCGGCCTCGATCGGCTGTACGAGGGGTCCTGAGACGACCGCGCTCCCGTCCGACATCTGCTCCCCGAGGAGCCGGATCATCGTTCGCCGAGCTTGTCAACCATAAATAAACCTTAAATAAAGTTTTATATTGACAGCGGTTCTGAGGTGCGGTTACATCTTCGTGACCCGAGCCGTAACGGTCCTCTCCGACAGGCTCACCGCGCGACGGGCCACCTCGCGACGGCGCCTCCGTACGGCGGGCGGGCCGGCAGGCCGCGCCCAGCAACGACCACAGAGCGGAACCATCCCCCATGCGCAAACGCCGATCACTTCTCGCTGCCCTGACCACGGTCCTCGCCCTGGCCACCACGCTGGTCACCGCCACGGGCGGCGACCGGGCCGAGGCCGCCGCCGGCCCGGTGACCTGGTCCGACGAGTTCAACGGCGCCGCCGGGACCTCCGTCGACTCCTCCAAGTGGAAGTTCGACATCGGAGGCGGCGGCTGGGGCAACAACGAGCTGCAGTACTACACCAACTCGACCCAGAACGTGTACCACGACGGCAAGGGCCACCTGGCCATCACCGCCCGCAAGGGGAACCCGTCCAACCTCCAGTGCCACTACGGGGCCTGCCAGTACACCTCGGGCCGCATCCTGACCGCGGGCAAGTTCAGCCAGGCCTACGGCCGGTTCGAGGCCCGCATCAAGATCCCCAAGGGTCAGGGCATCTGGCCGGCGTTCTGGATGCTCGGCGGCAACGACTGGCCGAACACCGGTGAGATCGACATCATGGAGAACGTCGGCAAGGCGCCGAACACGGTCCACGGCACCGTGCACGGCCCCGGCTACTCCGGCGGCGGCGGCATCGGCGGGAGCCGCACGATCGGCGCGCCGCTCGGCGACGACTTCCACACCTACCGGGTCGACTGGTCGCCCAACCTCATCGTCTGGTACCTGGACGGAGCGGAGTACTTCCGCCTCACGCCGTCCGGCATCCGCGGCAACAAGTGGGTCTACGACCACCCGTTCTTCATGATCCTCAACGTGGCGGTCGGCGGCAACTGGCCGGGCAGCCCCAACGCGAGCACCTCGTTCCCGCAGACCATGCTGGTCGACTACGTCCGCGTCTCCGCGACCGACGAGAAGCCCACGAACCCCACGAACCCTGGGACCCCCGGGAGCGGGAGCGTCCTGAAGTCGAAGCTGAACGGCCGCTGCATCGACATCCCGGGCGGGAAGGCCGCCGACGGCGTCCGGCTGCAGATGTACGACTGCAACGGCAGCGCCGCCCAGAAGTGGTCCGTCAACGGCAACGGCACCGTGAGCGCGATGGGCATGTGCATGGACGCCGCGGGCGCCGGCACCGCCAACGGCACGCCGATCCAGCTCCACCCGTGCAAGGGCAACGCCGCCCAGCAGTTCCGGCTCAACGCGGCCGGTGACCTGGTCAACCCGGTCTCCAACCGGTGCGTGGACGTGGTGGACAACAACTCCGCCAACGGCGCGCGGCTCCAGCTGTGGGACTGCGCCGGCACGCCCAACCAGAAGTGGACGCGTGGCTGACCCCCGCCGATGCGGGAGGCCGGCGGCGGGTGCCGCCGGCCTTCCGCGCCAACGGCCCCGGCGAGGCCGGACCGAGGCGCGGTACGGGCTCCGGCCCGCCTGTCCGGGCTGCCTCCTGGAGCGGCCGGGACCCGTCAGGCGGTGGGGAACGTGCCGCCCACCGAGTAGGTGACCAGGGAGGTCAGCACCTCCTTGACCGAGTCGCGTTCGCGCACGTCGCACATCAGGATCGGCGCGACCCCGTCCAGGCCCAGCGCCCGCCGTACCTTGACCGGGTCGTGGCGGCGGGCGCCGTCGAAGCAGTTGACGGCGACCACGAAGGGCAGGCCCAGCTGCTCGAAGTAGTCCACGGCGGGGAAGCAGTCCTGCAGGCGGCGGGTGTCGGCGAGCACCACGGCGCCGAGCGCGCCCTGGGCCAGTTCGTCCCACATGAACCAGAACCGGTCCTGGCCGGGGGTACCGAACAGATAGAGCCAGAGGCCCTCGCGGATGGTGATGCGGCCGAAGTCGAGCGCGACGGTCGTGGTGGTCTTGGCCTCCACGCCCGAGACGTCGTCCACGCCGACGCCGCGCTCGCTCAGCACCTCCTCGGTGTGCAGCGGCCGGATCTCGCTGATGGTGCCGACCATGGTCGTCTTGCCGACGCCGAAGCCGCCCGCGATGAGGATCTTGATCGCCATCGCCGGATCGGTGACCGCGGCCGACGCCGGCTCAGAGCCTGCGTAGTCCATGCAGCACTTCCCTGTAGATGTCCTCGTCGATCGCCTGCGCCGCGGGCCGCGGCCGGTCGATGGTCACCAGGCCCTGGTGCCGCAGGTCGCCCAGGAGCACGCGGGTGACGTTGAGCGGCAGGCCCAGGTGCGCCGCGACGTCCGCCACCGGGGTGGGCCGGCGGCACAGCGCGAGCACGGCGAGGTGCTCGGGGACCAGCCCGGCCGGTTCGGCGGGCGGGCCGGCGCGATCGTCGCGGGCGAGC
>NZ_CDRNDK010000494.1:0-4334 GCF_977012225.1 Planomonospora algeriensis
CGGCTCCGGCGGCCGTGGCGGGCGCCTCCTGCGGTGCGGTGAGTTCGGCGACCAGGTCGGCGGCGTCCGGGACGCGCTCCAGCGCGGCCCGCACCCCGAGCTCCCCGCTGATCAACCCCGCCACCGCGTCCCGGTCCTGCGGCGGCACCTGCACGACCATGAAGTCCTCGTCGGGGCCGTGGACCAGCCACCCGTCCCCGGTGGGCACGAACGTGGTCCCGGCCGCCCAGCATGCGGGCCGGTCCAGCCCGGAAGTCATCGCGAGCGCACCTTTCTTCGAAGTAGCATCCGTCGCACCCGGGTGCGGGCGTGGTTGGGTCATGCCCGCACCCGGGGCGTCACCGGGCGACTAGCGCCAGGCCACCTTGGCGAGCGCCACCGTGGCGTGGTTGGACGAGTGGACGGACGCGTTACGCGCCTTCACCTTCAGCTTCTTGACGGTCATGCCGGTTCACCTCCTTTCATCGGATAGGGAGATGGGGGCCTCGGGCGTTCCGGCCAGCAGCACCGCGGTGTCCGCCTGGGAGCGCACGAGACGTTCGTAGGCCTCGCAGCGGGCGAGGAGCTCTTCGTGGGTGCCGGTATCGACGAGTCGGCCGCGTTCCAGCACCGCGATCAGGTCGGCGGCGCGCAGGGTGGCCGGCCGGTGTGCGATGACCAGGATCGTGCGCCCGGCGCGGGCGCGGTCCAAAGCCACCTGCACGTCGCGCTCCGGCAGCGCGTCGAGCCGGCTGGAGGTCTCGTCCAGCACCAGCACGGGGGTGTCGCGCACCAGCCCGACCAGCCGCCGTTTCACCAACACCCTGTTCACCCCTGTTAGTCCGTGATGTCCCTACAAGGAGTAGTGAAAATGAAAACCAAAGTCAAGACTTGATCTCCGACGACTCAGCAATGAAAATCATCACCATTCGATCGTCGGGAGTCCAGGTGGAACCTGCGCGCACCTTGCGCGAGCTGCTCGTCCGCAACCGCGACCTGCGCATGCTCTGGCTCGGCAACCTCGTCAGCGTGTGCGGCGGATGGTTCTCCGCGGTCGCGGTGTTCGCGATGGTCTACGCCCACAGCGGCGCCGGCCTGGCCGCCGGGCTCACCCTGGCCGTGCGCTACCTGCCGGGCGTGCTGGCCGGGGTCTGGGGCGGCGTGCTGGCCGACCGGGCCGACCGGCGCAGGGTGATGCTGGTGACCGACGTGCTCATGGCGGTGCTCGCCGCCGCGTTCCTGCTCGCCGACGCCCCGGGGCGGCTCTGGCTCGTCTACCCGCTGACCTTCGCCTCCGCCGCCGCCGGCTTCGTCTTCCAGGTCGCCCGCAACGCATGGATGCCCAGCCTGGCCCGGCCGCAGGAGTACCCCCTGTACGCGGCAGCCGTGCAGGTCAACGGCCTGGTCTTCCAGGCGCTGGGCGGCGTCGCCGGAGGCCTCGTCGTCACGGTGGCGGGCTGGCGGTGGGCCTTCGCCGTCAACGCGCTCTCCTTCCTGCTGTCGGCCGCGCTCACCGCCACCGTCCGCTCCGGCGACCGGACCGCGGGTGCTCCCGCGCACGGCTGGTGGCGTTCCCTGCGCGAGGGGGCCGCCGTGGCCGCGCGCAACCGCGTCATCACCGCGCTGCTGGCGCTGGAGGCGCTGTTCTGCCTCGGGCTGGGCGGCGCGATCACCGCCATGACCTACCTGGCGCTGCAGGTGCACGACCTCGGCGAGGGCGGCACCGGATGGTTCTACGCGGTCCAGGGAGCCGTGGGCGGTGTGGTCCTTGTGCTGGCTGCGTCCCGGATCCGCGCCCTGGGGCCGCGTGGGCGCCACTGGGTCATCGGATGGTCGTGCCTGGCGGAGGGCGTGCTGACCATGCTGCTCGGCCTGCCTGCCGGCGTGCTGTCCGCGCTGGCGCTGTGGGGGGCGATCTCGGCCGCCGAGGTGGTGTACGGCCCGGCGGCCATGACCACTTTGCTGACCGCGACGCCGAACGAGACCCGCGGACGCATCACCTCCCTGTGGAGCGCCACCGCGACCTTCAGCCTCGGCGTCTCATCCGCCGTCACCGGCACGCTCCTGGACCGGCTGGGCGCGACTGCGGTCTTCGTCGTTCTCGGCCTGATCATGGCGGTCGCCGGCGGCGCCTGGCTGATCACGGGCAGCCGCATCCGGTCGTTCGCCGACTTCGCACCGGCCGCCGACGGGCTCTCGGACGCCCTCGACGAGCCGGTTTCCGCCGAACTCACACCAGGACGTGAAGACCGTCCCGGCGAGAGGGGAAGCGAAGATGCGGCGCGGCCGGCGGAAACCGGCCGCTGACCGTCAATTACCCGACACTTTCTCAGCCGCGCGGCGCCGCCCGGTCCGCGAGCGCGCGGTCGATCAGGCCCTCCAGGCGGACGACCGCGGGCCGCCAGTCGGCGGGTACCTCGTGGCAGCGGGTGGCCTGCCGGCCGCGGTGGCTCAGCGTGTAGGTGAAGTGGTCGGCGATGTCGCAGCCCGCCGAGGAGGAGTGCCACGTCGAGACGGCGTCGAGCTCGCGGCGCAGGGAGCGGAACTCATCGTCGGTCAGCCGGAACTCCGCGCTCCTGGCGGCGCCGCGGACCTGAGCCACACCGTCCCGGGTGATCGTGATCGCCTGGTCGATCCCGGCGAAACCGCCCGACTTATGGAAGGCGATCCGCGTGGAGCCGGTCGCCGACGGCGCCGGGGCTTCGGCCCAGGCCGTC
Source organism: Planomonospora algeriensis (assembly GCF_977012225.1). Lineage (NCBI taxonomy): Bacteria > Bacillati > Actinomycetota > Actinomycetes > Streptosporangiales > Streptosporangiaceae > Planomonospora > Planomonospora algeriensis. The sequence goes on from NZ_CDRNDK010000494.1 coordinate 2,697, forward strand.
GCGGAACCGGCCGTCGCCATCGTCAGCACCACCGCGAAGAACAGTTTCCTCATCATGGGGACTTCCTTCCGAATGTCGAATCCATTTTACCGCTGGCGTTTCCTGATCTATGCCGGGGAATGGCGGTGAAAGGCATGCGCCGCCCGCGCGCGGGCATGAGCCCGCGCGTGGACGTCGTGAATGCCGATGGGCATCGCCGTTCCCCGCCTTCCGATCGCGGACCGGAAGGCGGAGAATCGCGGTTCAGAAGGCGAAGAGGGAACCGCCGGTGGCGCGCACCGCCGTGCAGTGGTTCGAATAGGTCTGGCTGAAATGCCGGTGCCGGCCGTTCCAGGCGCCGGTGGCGGTAACGCGGACGGGGGCGTGCTCCCTCGTGCACATGCCGGGGTCCTCGGGGATGCGCTCCACCCTGCCGGCGGCGCGGCGGAGCTGGTCGCAGGCCGTCGCGGCATAGGCGTGCGTGCCGCCGTCGGGGCCGCAGGTCAGCGTCACCGTCCTGACCGGGGACGATCCGAGCTCGGGCTGCACCGTCAGGACGTACGACCCGCTCGGAGCACTCGGCCCGGAGGGGGCGGCGGTGGCGGGCGCGGTCCACAGCAGCGGCGTCAGAGCCGCTGCGGAGACCAGCGCGAGCCGTGCCGCGCGCCCGCCGGTGAATCGGCTGATGTTCATTGATGCCTCCATCTGGTCATACCGCGGTTGCGGTTTCCGGCACGACGGGCGGCGAGGGTTGATCGCCGCCCGCCCTTCGGAGGAAGGATTGGAAATCCGCCGCCGGTGGGCGGGGGATCCTTTCGCGACGAGATGTTAGGACGGGAATATCTGCCGGGCAAACCGGCGTGTGTCCTCATCCGGACAGCTGATTGATATTTCAATCAGAAAGCGCTTCCTCGGCGGCCGCCGCGCCCGGACGCCGAGCGCGGCGCCCGCGCGTGTCCGCTCCGTCCACGGCGCTGCGGCGCAGGTCGCGTTTCCTTTTTAATGTGGTAATCCAAGGTGACGGATTTCCGTGGCCGAATTACCTCGACGCGTTTTTCCGCTGAAGTGAGATGGGTCACACTCCGCTGCGGGCGCCTGTCCGGACGACCGCCCGGCCGCGTCGCTCGGGGAGGCGTGATCGTCGGCCGGACGGGTGGCGGCACGGCGGTGGCCGGGGACCAGACGCCCGTCAGGACGGTGGTGACACGGGCGGTGGCCGGGGATCAGACGCCCGTCAAGGCGGCGACGACACGGGCGCGGTGGGCGGCGGGGGAGCCCCAGGCGGTGTGCAGGGCGCGGGCCCGGCGGATCCAGAGCCCGAGGTCGTACTCGTCGGTGTAGCCGATCGCGCCGTGCACCTGCAGGGCGGTCCGGGCCGCCGTGTAGGCGGCGTCCGAGGCCGCGGCCTTCGCGGCCGACACGTCGCGCGGGAAGTCCGCCGAGCCGTACGCCAGCGCCGCGCCGTGCACCAGCGGCCGGACGTGCTCCAAGTCAACGAGCACGTCGGCCAGGCGGTGCTTGACCGCCTGGAAGGCGCCGATCGGCCGCCCGAACTGGCGCCGGACCACGGCGTACTGCACGGTGGCCTCCAGCAGGCGGCGGCCCAGCCCGGCCAGCTGGGCGGCGCAGGCCAGCGTGCCCAGGTCGCGGGCGGCCTCT
>NZ_CDRNDK010000495.1:0-4306 GCF_977012225.1 Planomonospora algeriensis
GGCCTGCCCATCGCCCGCGCGACGACGGCGGCGTGGCTGGCCGGCCCGCCGCGGGCGGTGAGGACCCCCGCCGCGGCGGCCAGGCCGTGCATGTCGAGCGGGGAGGTGTGCGGACGCACCAGGATGACCGGGCCGGCGGCGGCCATCCGGACCGCCCTGTCGGCGGTGGTCGCCAGCCTGCCGGTCGCGACGCCGGGGCAGGCGCCCAGCCCCCGGGTCAGGAGGTCGATCCCGCCGGTGGTGTCCACCCGGGGCGTGCGGACGTGGCGGAGCTGCTGCGGGGAGACGCGCAGCAGCGCCTCCCGGCGATCGATGACGCCCTCGTCGGCCAGGTCGACCGCGACGCGGACGGCGGCGCGCCCGACGAGGCCGCCGGATCGCGCCTGCAGGATCCACAGCTCGCCCGCCTCGAAGGTGAACTCCACGTGGCAGACGTCGCGGTGGTGCCCCTCGAGCCGGTCCAGGGCGTCCAGGAGGCCGGCCCACACGACCGGCTCGCGCTCGGCCAGGTCGGGTAGCGGCCGGGTCGCCGACCTGCCGGAGACGACGTCCCCGCCCTGGCGGCGGGGCAGGAACTCGCCGAAAGGGACGCGCTCACCGGTGTTGGGGTCGCGGCTGAAGGCGACACCGGTGCCGCTGCGGTCGTCGCGGTTGCCGAACACCATGGCCTGCACGGTGACCGCCGTGCCGAGATCGTGCGCGATGCCGTGCAGCTCGCGGTAGGTCCTGGCGCGCGGAGTGTCCCAGGACGAGAACACGGCCCGGACGGCCGGTTCCAGCTGCTCCATCGCGTCGTCGGGGACCGGCCGGCCGGCGCGTCCGCGGATGAGGGCCTCCACGCTCCGGATGGCCTCGGCGAGGCGCGTCTCCTCGCCGTCGCCGTCGCCGTCGCCGTCGCTGCCGCTGCCGCGTCCGTCCGTCTCCCACGCGGTGATCTCCGGACCCGCCGCCTCCAGGCGTTCCGGCTCCAGGCCGAGGACCGCCGCGGCGTAGCCGGTCAGGAACCGCAGACGCGAGTCGAGCGCGAACCGCGGGTCGCCCGTCTCGGCCGCCAGCGCCGCCGTGGCCTCGGCGGTCAGGCCGAGGTTGAGGATCGTGTCCATCATGCCGGGCATCGACACGCCGCCGCCCGAGCGGACCGACACCACCAGCGGCCGTCCGCCGCCGCCGAAGCGCCGCCCCGTGGCCGCCTCGAGATCGGAGACGGCGGCCGCCAGCTCGGCGCCGAGACCGTCGGGAAGCCGTCCGTCGCGGAGGAACGCGCGGCACGCCCCGGTGCCGATGACGAACCCCGGAGGCACGGGCAGGCCGAGACGCCGCAGCCCGACCAGGCCGTGGCCCTTGCCGCCGAGGACGTCCGCGGTCTCCTCGACCTCCGGCGAGAGCGGGTGGATCCAGGTCAACGGGGTACCCTTTCGACGTGCCGAACCCTCCTCAGCCGACCAGCGCCGACCTGCTGGTGCTGCACACCCTCCGCTGCATCGGGTTCGCCGGGCTCGCCCGCGTGTCCGCGGCGACGGGACTGCCGGAGTCCGACGCCGAATCCGAGCTGATCGATCTCGCGGTGGCAGGCCTCGTCACCCGCGTTCCGGGCGAGTTCGGCGGGTGGGGCCTGACCGAGGCCGGTCGCGCGGCGGACGCCGAGCGGATCTCCGCCGAGCTGGACGCGGCGGGCGCCCGGGCGGCGGTGTCCGGGGCCTACGACGACTTCCTCGTGCTCAACCCGGAGCTGCTCGACCTCTGCACGGCGTGGCAGCTGCGGTCCGCCGACGGCGTCATGACACAGAACGACCACACCGACCCCGCCTACGACGCCCGGATCCTGGGTCTGTTCGCCGACTTCGACCGGCGCGCGACGCCGTCTGCGCGCGGCTGTCCGCGGCGCTGCCCCGGTTCCGGCGGTATCGCGTCCGGCTCACCGACGCGCTCCGGCGCGCCGGGTCCGGTGCGCCGGAGCGGCTGACCGACGACCTCGAGTCCTACCACGCCGTCTGGTTCCAGCTCCACGAAGACCTGCTGACCACCCTGGGCATCCCGCGGCACTGACCCGTCCCGGCCCGCCGGCGCCCTCGGGCGGACCTCATGGCGGACCTCCTGGGGGACACGGTCGGTGACAGGACCGGGGATGGCGGGGACACGGTCTAGGAGATGGCGCCCGGCGTGATCAGGCCGGTCTCGTATGCCAGGACCACGGCCTGGACGCGGTCGCGCAGGCCGAGCTTGGTGAGCACGTTGCCGACGTGGGTCTTGACCGTCGTCTCGCTCACCACCAGCTCGGCGGCGATCTCCGCGTTGGACATGCCGCGCGCGATCAGCTTCAGCACCTCCAGCTCCCGGTCGGTGAGCCGGTCCAGGCGGGCGGGGGTGGACTGCTGGTGGACCGAGGGCAGGCGGGCGCCGAACCTGTCCAGCAGCCGCCGGGTGACGCTCGGCGCGACGATGGCGTCCCCTGCCGCGATCACCCGGATGGCCTGCACGAGCTCGTCCGGCGGGACGTCCTTCAGCAGGAAGCCGCTGGCCCCGGCGCGGAGCGCCTCCACGATGTACTCGTCCAGGTCGAAGGTGTCAGCACCAGGACCCTCGGCACGTGCGAGCCTCCGACGGCCTCGCGCACGATCCGGCGGGTCGCCTCGATGCCGTCCACGCCCGGCATCCGGATGTCCATCAGCACCACGTCGGGCAGCAGCGCCCGCGCCTGGTCCTGGGCGACCTTGCCGTCACCGGCCTCGCCGACCACCGTGATGTCCGGCTCGGCCTCCAGGATGAGGCGGAAACCGGTGCGCAGCAGCGGCTGGTCGTCCACGAGCAGCACCCTGATAGTCATCGTGAATCCTTGAAGGGGAACCGGGCGTCGACCTCGAATCCGCCCTCCGGACGCGGGCCGATCCTCAGGATTCCACCATAGAGTGCGACCCGCTCGCGAATGCCGACCAGCCCGTGGCCGCTCCGCTCGCCTTCGGGGGCGGGCGCGGGGCCCCGGCCGTCGTCCTCGACCCGGACGGTCAGCTCACCGGGGCCGCGCCGTACGGTCACCCAGGCGCGGGCCCCCGGTCCCGCGTGCCGCAGGGAGTTGGTGAGCGCCTCCTGGACCAGCCGGTAGGCGGCCAGGTCCACCCCCGGCGGCAGCGGAGGCGTCTCCTCGGTGCCGTCCCCGGCCCGGTTCCAGGCCTCGGCCCCGTTCCCGTCGCCGGTGCCGTCCCCGTCCCCGTCCCCGTCTCCCTCCGTGCAGGAGCGGACCCGCCCGGTCCCGTCGACCTCCTCCAGGCGCAGCCGCGTGCTCAGGCCCGCTTCGGACATCTGGGCGGCCAGGGAGGGGATCGAGCGGACGCCGGGCCGCGGTTCCCGCTCGGCGGGGGTCGAGTCGGTCCTCAGCACGCCCACGATGCCGCGCATCTCGGCCATCGCGGCCCGGCCCGTGTGCTCGATGGCCGACAGCGCCTCCCGGGCCCCGTCGGGATTGCTCGCCAGCACCCGCCGGGCCGCGGCGGCCTGCACGGTCATCACGCTCACGTGGTGGGCGACCACGTCGTGCAGCTCCCGGGCGATGCGGGAGCGCTCCTCGGCCCGGGCGGCCCGGGTGTCGGCCTCCCGCGCGCGCTCCAGCCGGTCCGCGCGGTCGCGCAGCTCCGCCAGGTAGGCGCGGCGCAGCCGGAGGCTCCGCCCCACCAGCCAGCACGTCGCGGTGAGGACGACCTCGGACAGCTGGGAGGTCCAGTCGCCCCAGGTCGCCCCGGGCCGCGCGGCGGCCAGCCGGCCCGCGCAAGGCCGTCGTCAGCGCGTACAGGCTGAGTGCCAGGCCGCGCCGGGCGGCGACGGTGTAGACCAGCCAGAGCGCGGCGAGTCCGAGCACCGAGCCGTCCCCGCCGAGCAGGGCCAGCGTCAGGTCGGCGGTGACGACCAGTCCGAGTGCCAGGAGCGGGCGGGTGCCGCGCAGCGCCGTGGCCAGGCATCCCAGCACGAGCAGGGCCAGGGCCGGCCAGCCGGGCGCCCCCGCTCCGGCGGGACCGTCCGGGGAACCGTCCCGGGCGAAGGGGAGGACGGAGGGGAGGACGGAGGAGACCGCGACGACCGCCAGCAGCACCGCGACGACCGCGTCCGCGAGCAGCGGACGGTCGCGGAGCCAGGGCCGCAGGCCGCCCAGGGTGTTGCGCACACAATCAATTTAGGCGTCCTGCCCGGCGCTCCACCCTGCTGAAGGGGGAGATCCGCCTCATCCCTGCGGAGGAAGCCGCGGCGCCCTGCCCGGGACGGGGCACCCCCGCCGGGCCGTACGGCGCGCCCGCGCTGGGCCGTATGGTGCGCCCGT
>NZ_CDRNDK010000496.1:0-4301 GCF_977012225.1 Planomonospora algeriensis
GCGGCGCCGGCGCCGCCCGGGGACCGGGCGCCGCGACCACCTCGTCGGATGGCTCCTGGTCGCCCCGGCGGTGGTGTACTTCGTCGTCTTCCTGCTCTATCCCGCGCTCTCGGCGCTGTACTACAGCTTCACCGACTGGGACCTGCGCAGCGAGGCGAACTGGGTCGGCCTGGCCAACTACATCGACCTGTTCTCCGACGACGTCAAGTACCCGCACTTCTGGAAGTCGGTGCAGGTCACCCTCCAGTACACGCTGATCGCGGTGCCGCTGACGCTGGGTACCGCACTGGCGCAGGCGCTGCTGGTCAACGCGGTCCGCCGCGGCTCCAACCTGTTCCGGCTGCTGCTGTTCCTGCCGGTGGTCACCGCCGAGGCGGCGGTCGGCGCCATCTGGCGCTGGCTCTACGACCCGCAGTACGGCCTGATCAACAGCGTGCTGGGACTGTTCGGGGTCCCGCCGCAGAACTGGCTCAACACCCCCGAACTGGTCATCCCGGCGCTCGCGTTCATCGCCGCCTGGCAGTGCGGCATCTCGATGATCATCTATCTGGCGGGGCTGAAGGGCATCCCCGCCTCGATCACCGAGGCGGCGACCATCGACGGCGCGGGACCGGTGCAGCGGTTCCGGAAGGTGGTGTTCCCGATGCTCCGGCCCACCACCTTCTACCTGCTGGTCACCGGGGTGATCGCGGCGCTGCAGGTGTTCGGCCTGGTCTACGTGATCTTCTCGGGCGGCGGCGGCAAGGGCGCGGCGGGCGGCCCCGAGCAGTCGGGCCTGGCCTACGTCCTGCACCTGTACCTGTTCGCGTTCCGCTACGACGCGATGGGCGCGGCCTGCGCCATGTCGTTCATCCTGCTCGTCTTCATCATGATCATCACCGCCGTGCAGTTCAAGTTCGTCAAGCAGGAGGCGGCGTGAAAGCCGTTACACCGGAGACACCGAAGATGCCGGGGGCACCGGGTGCACCGGGGACGCCGGGACCGCGCAGGGCGCCCGGGACGCCGGCGGCGCCGGTGCGCTCCAGACTGGGCTCGCCCCCGTCTACGCGGCCCTCGTGGTGCTCGCGGCCGTCGCGGTCGTCCCGTTCGTCTGGATGCTCGCGACCTCCTTCAAGCACGGCCCGGACATCTACACCAAGGTGCCCAGCCTGCTGCCGCTGGACCGCAGGACCGGGGAGTGGTCCCCCACCCTGGAGAACTACTCCTACGTCCTCGACATCAGCGGCTTCGGCCGGGCGTTCCTCAACAGCCTGTGGGTCTGCCTCGTGCTGGTGCCGGGCAAGCTGCTGCTGGACGCCTTCGCCGCCTACGCCTTCGCGCGCATCCCCTTCCCCGGGCGGGACAAGCTCTTCGTCGTCCTGCTCGCCGGGATGATGGTGCCCACGATCACGCTGCTGGTGCCCAGGGTCCACGTGACCCAGCAGCTCGGCATGTTCGACTCGCCGTGGGGCCTGATCGTGCCCAATCTGGTCTCGGTGCTGGACGTCTTCCTGCTCCGGCAGTTCTTCCGCTCCCTGCCGAACGAGCTGGAGGAGGCCGCGCTCATCGACGGGGCCGGCCGGATGCAGATCTTCTGGCGGATCATCCTGCCGCTCTCCAAGCCGGTGCTCGCGGTCGTCACGATCACCAGCTTCATCTTCCACTGGAACGACCTGGTCTGGCCGCTGGTCGTGCTCAACAGCCCCGACCTGTACACGCTGCCGCTCGCGCTGCAGCAGCTCACCAGCCAGTGGGCGGGCCGCGCCTACTACATCATGGCCGGCGCCTCGCTGGCCGTCGTGCCCGTGATCATCGTCCTGCTGGTCTTCCAGCGGCGCATCCTGGCCGGCATCGCGTTCACCGGCCTGAAGTCGTAGGCCGCCCCGCCGTCCGCACCCGTGCGCACCCGTCACAAGCCTGTCACAAGCCTGTGACGAGCCCGTGCGCACCCGTCAGAAGGAGCCCTGCGTGACCATCGAGGTCCGCGACGGAGTCACCGTCCTCGACGGCGAGCCCCGGCTGCTCGTCACCGCCGACTACCCCTACTACCGCGACCACCCCTCGGTCTGGGCGGACCGGATCACCGCGATCCGCGACGAGCTGGGCATCACCGTCATCACCTGCTACATCCCCTGGCGGCACCACCAGCCGGAGGCCGGGTCACCGCCGGACTTCACCGGCTCCACCCATCCGAGCCGCGACGTCGTCGGCTTCCTGGCCCTGTGCCGCTCGCTCGGGGTCGAGGTCGTCGCCAAGCCGGGGCCGTTCATCCACGCCGAGACCGACTTCGGCGGCCTGCCCGACTGGGTGGACCCGGAGGCCGACGGCCTGATCGAACCCCTGCTGGACGCGGCGGGCGCCCCGTCGCTCTGGGCCGGCCGGCAGCTGCCCGCCCCGCTCGGGACGGTCTTCGACGCCCACGCGACCGAGTGGCTGGAGGCCGTCGGCAAGGAGGTCCTCGCGGGCACCCGCCACCCGGACGGCCCGGTCGTCCTGATGCAGATCGCCAACGAGGGCGTCTTCACCAACGGGGCGCTGCCTCTGTCGGCCTACGACTACAGCGCCTCGGGCCTGGCCTTCTTCCGGGCCGGGCTGGAGCGGCGGTACGGCACGCTGGAGGAGTACAACCGGGTCCACGCGACGGAGGTCCGCGGCTGGGACGAGATCGAGCCGCCCCGGGAGTGGACGGCGCCTGCGCGTTCGGAGGAGCAGCAGGCGTACGCCGACTGGGGCCGCTTCCACGCCGACTACCTCGCAGAGGTCTACCACCGCTGGACCCGCGCGGTGGACTGCGGCGTGCCGGTCGTGGTCAACCTGAACCCGCCCGCGGGCGACCACCACTCCTTCGACGACTGGCTGGCCCGGGTGCGCCCCGAGACGTGGGACGGCGTCCACTACGGCTTCACCAACTGGATGGGCGTGGTCTCGGCCGACCCGGACGCCCAGGCCCGCTACGTGCTCGCCGCCAAGCGCGCGCCCGGCCCGAACCTGGAGGAGAACTGGGGGTTCTCCGAGCTCTACGACCGCGCCTACGCCGACGCGGCCACCAGCTTCCACCAGAGCCTGCTGGCCCTGGCCGCCGGGGCGACCGGTTTCAACGTCTACACCGCGGTGGGCACCTCCGGCTGGCCGTCCGGGCTCGACTCCGTGCACGCCGCGCCGTACCCCGACTGCGCGCCCATCGGCGCCGACGGCACGGCCGGTGCGAAGGCGCCCGCGGTGCGCGCGCTGGCGGAGTTCTTCGCCCGGCACGGGGCCGAGTTCCTGGAGTGCGCGCCGGTGCGCGGCGGGGCGTTCGGGCTCTACCTGCCGTACGCGGGCATCGCCGCCTGGGCGCCGCCCGGCTCCGGCGCTCCGGAGTGCGGCCGCGCGCTGCGCGCCTTCCACGACCGCATGCGCGCCGCCGGGCTCGACTACCGGGTGCTGGACCTGGAGCGCGCGGACGCGCTGGAGCCGGAGTCCTGCCCGCGGCTGACGGTCCCGGGCGGCGCCTTCATGCACCGCCGTGTCCAGCGGCTGCTGGCCGGGTACGTCGCGGGCGGCGGCCTCCTCGACGTCGACGGTGTCCTGCCCGGCCTGGACGAGGACCTGCGTCCGTGCCGGATCCTCGCCGACGCGCTGGGCGGGGCCGCCGACCCGGAGGGCGGTACGGCGGGCGCCGACGGGACCGGCGGGACCGGCGGTTCCGGGGCGGGCGGCGCGGCGCGCGGTCCCCGGGTGGTCGAGGGCGACGCCGACGCGTTCCTGCGGGTGCACCCGGACCGCGACGTCGCCTACCTGACGGTGCTGACCATGAGCGGCCACGAGGGCCCGGTGCGGATCGAGCTGGACGGCCGGGAGACGGAGGTCGTCACCGCGCGCGGCGGCGCGGCCGTGCTGCGCCTCGTCGCGGGGGCGCTGGACGACTTCCTGGTCAAGGGCGTCAACGGCCACCTCGGCTCGGCGGTCGCCGCCGGCGTCCGGACGGGCGAGGCGGCGTACGCGGCGGAGGAGCCCGCCGACCTGGCCCGGATCGGCGGAGCCGTGATCACGCAACCGTGTCACGCCTCCCCCCTGGGGTAGGTAACCGGCGTTCCCCGCCGTGTCGCGCGGATCCGGACCCGGGACGGCAGGACACGGCGGGCGTCACCCGTCCCGGGAGGGGAGATTCGGGGGATCGATCCATGAGCCAGGACACGAGAACCGGCCGGGAGCGGCCGGGAACCGGCACGGCGGACACGCCGGGCCGGGTGACGGCCTCGGACTACTCGGGGCCGGGCGTCGAGGCCGAACTCGACTCGCGCCGCGGGACGGCCCGGGACGCGCGCGCGTCCGCGATCGAC
>NZ_CDRNDK010000497.1:0-4300 GCF_977012225.1 Planomonospora algeriensis
CGGCCGGGGTCCGCGACGCTGGGCCGTGCGGCGGCGCGCCGCGCCGCCGCCTTGATCTTCACAAGCACAATTCGGCAGCACATATCGTTGTGGACGCCTGCCGCCGACGAAAGCGTGAAGATCGTGATAGAAGCTGGAGCGTCCCGCGCTTATCGCATCATGGCGAGTATCCGTATAGGCGTGATCCTGGCCGTGGCGTCTCTGGTGAACTACCTTGCTTGGCTGGGATGGGATCAGGAACGAGACGTCGAGTCCGACGGCAGTCTCAGCGGCCCCTATGAGCCGTGGCAGGTAGTGGGCCTGGTCGTCGTGTTGGGAATCCTCGCTGCTTTCGCTGGTCGGCGTCGTCACCCGGTGATTGGCACGCTCAGCATTGCGGGCGTGATGTGGTTGTCCTGGACGATTAACGCTGCTGTGTCGGACGGCAGTGGCCTGTGGGCTCTGGGTGCCATGCTGCTTTTTCCCGCGGTCTTCGTCGGGGTCGCTCTGGTTGCCTTCACAGCGGTTCCGCGCAAGAAAAGTGTTCAAGAGTTGGTGAGCGAATGATAAACGGTCTTCCACTGAGACTCCGGTCCCTGACCATCGGCCGGATCGCTCGGATCGTTTCGGCGCTCGTGGTCTTCGGGGCGATCTTTTACTGGTCGCTCTTTCTTGCTGCCCTGACCGGATGGTACATCCCGGACGGCTCGCCTCGGTTTGACGGCATGGCGGTCAGGGTGCTGTTCATCTCGCTGGTGATCGGCCTGGTGGCAGTCGTGGCATACCGGCTGATCGCGGGGCGGCGCGTTCTGTCGTACTGGTTGCTTGTCGCGTTCATCGTGCCGCTTGGACAGGGCATTAATCTTGCGGTGACTCCGCCGGAGATATTGATCTGTGACGAGCCGCCCGTCGACTCTTTCCCTGGCGCGGTCGTGCATTGCACGTCTTCCATCCCGTAGGTCGGGTTTGCCGATCTCAGTCCAGAAGATCCGGACGTCGGTTGGTGAGAGCGCGCCGGGCTGTGATGAATCGCTCGTGGAAATCTTGGGAGAGAGCTTCGCGGCGGTAGCGCTGGCGTAGGACTCGGTCCAGGTCTCCGGCACGGTTGACCAGGTCGGTGAGGGATTTGCGTTCGATGTCGAAGGCGGCCATGCCCTGTTCCACGGCGGCGTCGAGGTCTCCGCGTCGGGCGTGGACGATGCCGAGGTCTATGTGGGCGTCGGCGACGCGCATGGGGGCGTTGGAGGTGCCGTCCGGGCGGGTGTGCATCTGGATGGTCTCCCGTGCGTGTTCTTCGGCGCGGTCGTTGTCCTCCAGCCAGGTGTAGGCGGTGGCGGCGTAGAAGACCCACTTGGCGTGGTCGAACACGAAGTGGTGGTCGGGGTTGTCCGGGAGCGGGAGCTTGGCGAGGATGTCGGCGCCTCGGGTGAGGGCCTTGTCGGCTTCGCGGCGGTCGCCGATGCGGGCCAGTCCGCGGGCCTCTTGCAGGGTGAGTTGGACCATGGCGCTGGATTGGCCGGCGGCGGCCTGGCCCATGCGGGCGGAGGTGACCACGTCCTCGTAGCGGCCTTCGACGAGAGCGAACCACGCGGACATCTCGTAGGCCCAGCCCATGAGTTCGCCGTGCCCGACCTGGCGGCCCATCTCGTAGGCGGCACGGGGGGCAGTCTCGGCTTCTTCCCGTTCGCCCAGGTCGTAATGCACGCACCCGAGTAGCGCGGTCAGCCATCCGGTGATGACCAGGAGTTCCCGGTGCTGGTCCAGGGTGACCCGGCCGGACAGCAGGCGGGTGATCTGGGCGAGGCGCTTCTGTGTCCGGTCGCGCAACGTGGCGGCGGGAACGACCGGGTAGGCCCGGCACAACAGGTCGACGGCCTCGGCGAGTGCTTCAAGCGTGCCGTTCCCGACGTCGGAGGCTTGGAGCTGCTGGGCGAGCTCCATCGTGCCGTACAGGTCGGCCTCGGCCCGGAGCGCGTCCGCAGGAGGCATCACCGTGGCCTCGATCAGGCGGCTCTGACCGCGCCGGTTCTGGCGGAACCCCAGGGCCTCGGGCTGCAAGCCGGTCAACTGGGTGAGGGCGACCCGGTAGGACGTGTGCGGCCAGGAGACCTCACCCGCCTCCCACCGCCTGATCCGCTCCTCGTCACAGTTCAGGCGTTCTTTCACACCGGCCGGAGTGGCGTTGATTCGGTCGGCCATATCAGCGCGAGTGAGCCGGTGCTCATTACGCCATGCTCGGAGTTGGACATTCGGGATGTTGTCGGGCATCTCGGGTCTTCCTCACGGCTGGGGGCTCAAGAGGGGGAAAGAAGGGGGGCTATTCGGGGGTCCTGCCATTCGGGAATTGCCAGTGGACTTGCCATCAAGCAACCACGGTACGTCAGCCCGCCTTCCGCCGCAGGGAGCGCGGTTCAAACAAGGAGATGGCGACGGTGACCCGGCCAGACGAGAACAGCGAGACACGCCCTTGCCCTGCGTGCCGGGGTCGTGGAACCAAGCTGCGCACCTCGCGCCGTGCCCTTCTCCTCGGCGAGAGCAGCGCAGATCACGAGACGTACGGAGAACAGGAATGTCTCGACTGCCTCGCAAGCGGCCGGGCCGAAGGGAACGCCAGATGAACCCGATCATGCAGGCCACCGCGGCCTTCGTCGACCACCAACGCAACCTGCACGACGCGCGTGCCCTCATGCGCCTGCGCGACGAGCTGCTGAAACTCAAGGTCCGCGCCGAACTGCGCGACAACGACAGCGTACTCATGGTCCACCGCCCCGAGCCGGGCCTTCCGGTGTGGGTCTTCGTCGGGTACGGCGGGGCCTACTACTCCTGGCAGTCCGCCGAGAAGCGCCACCCGGTGAGAGACCCGAACGGGGCCGCCCAGGTCCTGGCCGAGTACGTCGGCCGCTGAAGACGGGCACGGCGGGGCAGTGAGCCCGTCGGCATGGAGGGTGCTCGATGAGCGTCACCCCTGCCCCGTCGTGTCTTCCGCTCCCCGGCAGGCAGTAGAGCATTCGCCGCACAAGCCCACCCCCTGTGCGTGCTTCCCCCGTCTCTGCTGCCTGCCGGGGCTTCCTCGTGTCGGCTGCCCTTCTCCCGGTCCGGGGTGACAGGACGGCCGGGTGGGGATACGCTCAAACTTGGTAAAACAACCTGTCGGGTGCAGGATGGTCATGATGTCGCTTGAGTCCGTACCGCCGAAGTATGCACAGCTCGTGCAGACGCTCCAACGGCGGATCGAGGCGGGAACCTATCCTCCCGGCTCGCTCCTCCCGAGCGAGAACCAGTTCATCCAGGAGTTCGGCGTCTCCCGGCCCACCGTGGTCGCCGCCCTGCGCATGCTGCGCGAACAGGGCTGGATCGACTCCCAGCAGGGCAAGGGCCGTTTCGTGCGCGGACGCCCCGCCCTCGCCTCGGCCGAACAGCCCCGGCCCGGACAGGCGTACCTGATCGCTCCGGAGAGCGCATCGCAGGGCGAGATCATCGAGGCGGCGGCGATCACCGCCCCCAACCGCATCGCCTCCCTGCTCGGCCTCGCCCCGAAGAGCAAGGCGTTCCTGCGCCGGCGACTCGTCAGCCGGGACGGCGAACCGACCGAGATGGTCTCGTTGTGGGTACCGGTCGAGCTGTCCCAGGGCACCGACCTGACCAGCGCCGAACCGCTGGCCCAGGGCCTCCGCGAACACCTCCAGTCCCGCAAGGGCGTGCGCTTCGACCACGTGGTGGAGCGGATCACCGCCCGCATGCCCACGACCGACGAGGCCAAGGGACTCGGCATGCCGAAGAACACGCCGCTGCTGGCCGTCTACGGTGCCGTCCGAGACGCCTCGGGTGCGGCTCTGGCCGTGGTGGAGGTCCTGCTCCCCGCTGACCGACACGAACTGGAAGACGCCTACCCGATCGGATGATCAGCCTCTAGTCGAACCAGACGACCAGGCGCACGCCGTCGTCTCCGAACCGCTGCGCCAAAGCCCGCATCACGTCGAAGACGTATTCCCACCCGGTGCCCGACCCCAGCACGTGCAGCCGTGTCACCGGACCGTACTCAAACGTCGCTCCGGCGGCTTCCCAACGGCCTGCCGGTGCTCCAACGGGCGAATCACCCAGTGGCGGTATGCCGTACTGCTCGACGACCTCGCCGGGCCACCGGTCATCAATCCGGTAACTGTGGATCATGTGCGACAAGGAGTCCGGTCCTGAGTGGACCTGAAGCATTCCCCGCGCGGCGGGTCGAGCAGACATGTCGAGATCGCGAAGCTCCGCCCAGGAGAGCCACGTACAGCCGTGCACGGCGGCATCGACTCGTACGGAGTCTTCGTAATCGGCA
>NZ_CDRNDK010000498.1:0-4275 GCF_977012225.1 Planomonospora algeriensis
CCGGCGCGGCGGGAACCGCGGGGACGCGGGCGGTGCCGGGATCGGCGGCGGTGTCGGCGGGGGCGGCGGGGCGCTGAGCCTGGCCGGGGCGGCGGAGGAAGGTCATCTCCAGGGCTCCTCGGGGTAGAGCGGCGCGGGACACTGCGCAGTGTGCCCGCGGAGGAGCGGAGAGGAGCCGTGCGGACACGCGGGCGCGCCGTTCCTTGGCGGACCCTTGGGCGCCCCCTTGCGGCCCGGACCGGGCGGGCGCCGCTCAGGGGCCCAGCACCCCGTCCAGGTAGTCGTTGGCGAACAGCCGATCCGGATCCAGGCGGTCGCGCAGCGCCAGGAAGTCGGCGAACCGCGGGTAGACGGTGCCCAGGTAGGCGGCGTCACGGGTGTGCAGCTTCCCCCAGTGGGGACGTCCGCCGAGCCGCGTCATGATCTCCTCGACGCCCTCGAAGTACTCGGGGTGCGGCGTGGGCCGGTAGATGTGGCAGGCGAGATAGGCGGTGTCCCTGCCGTAGGCGGTGGACAGCCACGCGTCGGAGGCCGGGGTGACCCGCACCTCGACGGGGAAGCCGATCCTCCAGCCGCGCAGCTCGATCAGGTCGCGGGTCTCGCGCAGGGCCTGGCCGAGGTGCCGTCGCGGGACGGCGTACTCCATCTCCAGGAACCGGACCTCCCGCACGCTCGTGAAGACCTTGTAGGAGGCGTCGGTGCGGGTGGAGGCCGACAGCGCCGCCGCCGAGAGCGCGTTGATCCGGGGGATCGCGCCGGGGAGGCGGGCGCCGATCCCGCACAGCGCGCCGAACAGGGTGTTCTCCAGGAACGTGTCGTCCAGCCAGCGCTTGAAGGCGCTCGGCGGGTCGGCCGGACCGGCGCTGCGGTTGTTGCGCTTGGTGAGGCAGGTATCGGTGTGCGGCAGCCAGAAGAAGTCCAGGTGCTCGTTGCCGGAGGTGAGGGCGTCGAGGGAGCCGAGGATCTCGCTCAGCGCCATCGGCTGCCGGGTGCTGCGCAGCAGGAACGACGGCTCCACCCGGAAGGTCACGGCGGTCAGCACGCCGAGCGCGCCCAGGCCGACCCGCGCGGCGTCGAACAGGTCCCGCTCCGCCTGGTCGGCGGCGTCCGCCCGGACCGTGACGACCTCGCCGCCGGCGAGCACCATCTCCAGCGCGAGCACCTGGTCGGCCAGGCCGCCGACGTCGCGGCCGGTGCCGTGGGTGCCGGTCTGGATCGCCCCGGCCAGCGTCTGGGCGGTGATGTCGCCCATGTTCGCCAGCGCCAGGCCCATGCGGTGGAGTTCCTCGTTGAGGGCCCGCAGCGGGGTGCCCGCCGCGGCGTCACCCGGCCGTCGCCCACCCGCAGGATCCCGGTCAGCCCGTCGGGGCGGAGCAGCAGGCCGTCGGTGAGGGCCGCGCCGGTGAACGAGTGCCCGGTCCCCGTCATGCGCACCCGCCGCCCCGACGCCGCGGCGTCCCGTACGGCCCGCACCACCTCCTCGACCGAGGAGGGGGTCCGGACCTCGGCGGGCACGACGGACTGGTTGCCCGCCCAGTTACGGAACTCGCGCATGAATATGAACGATACTCATGATTTCTGCTCCGCAACAGGGGGCCGCAGCCACGTCGAGCCCGCGACGCCGACGGCCGCGGCCAGCAGGGCGCAGAGGAAGGGGAAGGCGTAGGCGTTGGACGCGCCGAACAGGTCGGTGAGCCGTCCCGCGGCCCACGCGCCGAGCGCCACGCCGAACCCGATCGCGGTGGAGAGCCAGGACATGCCCTCGGTCAGCAGGTGGGCCGGGACCAGCCGTTCGATCAGCGCGTAACCGGTGATGATCGTGGGGGAGATCGAGAGGCCGGCGACGAACAGCGCCACGGCCATCACCCGCAGGTCGCCGACCAGGAAGACGGGGGTGAGCCCGGCGGCGAACGTGCCCAGCGCCCGGACGAACCGGGTGCGCAGGGAGAGCTTCCAGGGCCGCGCGCCGTACCAGAGGCCGGACACCAGGCTCCCGCCCGCGAGCGCGGACAGCAGCAGCCCGCCGGCGACCGGGACGCCGCGCTCCTCGGCGAACGCCACCGTGATCAGGTCCACCGAGCCGAAGACCGCGCCCATGCCGAGGAAGACGCACGACAGCAGGGCGACCCCGGGGATCGTGATGGGGGTGCCGGAGTGCGTCTCGCCCCGGAGGGCCGGCGGCTCGGAGCCGCGCTGCAGGGCGAAGGCGAAGGTGCCGACGAGCGCGCAGACCACGACCACGATCAGGCCGACGTAGGGATTGACCATGGTGGCCAGGGAGGTGGCGAGCGCCGGACCGGCGACGAAGATGACCTCGTCGGCGACCGACTCGAACGAGAACGCGGTGTGCAGCCGATCCGACCCGCTCAGCACGTGGGCCCAGCGGGCGCGCACCAGCGCGCCGAGGGAGACCGCCGTCGCGCCCGCCACCAGGCCCGAGGCGAACAGCGTCCAGGCGGGCGCCCCGGCCCGCGCGCAGAGCATCAGCGCGATCAGCGCACTCCCGTGCGCGAAGGTCAGCGGGACGATTACCCTGGCCTGACCGAACTTGTCCACCAGGCGCCCGGAGAAGGGCGCGGCGACGGCATAGGAGACGCTGACGGTGGCTGCGACCGCGCCCGCCATGCCGTACGACCCCGTCAGGGTCTCGACGAGCACGATGATGCCCAGTCCCAGCATCGACATCGGCATCCGCCCGACGAAGCCTGAGATCACGAAACCCTTGACGCCGGGCGTGCTGAACAGCTCCCGGTACGGCCCGACCACCGATTTTCCCCTTCCGCACGCCCCAGGCGTGGATCGCATTGACGATTTCGCACCAAACGGCAGCCCGGCAAGTGATTTTCCACGCGACGGTGCGCTGTACGGCCCGCTGAGGCAAACGTGACCGAGCGCCAGAGTCTTCCCAGGTTGCGGGTGTTCCTGATGATCCTGGCGGGACTGGTCGCGCTGACCGCCGCGACCGGGGCGGTGGTGATGGCGGTCCGGCCCGCCGGGCCGGCCGCGGCTCCGGAATCCGTCCCCGGTACGGCGGGCGCCGCCCGCGCCGGCGTCTCCGACCTGAGAGGGCTCTCCCCGCAGGCCGTTCCCACGGGCGACCGCCTCCGCCCCGGCCGCCCGCGCCACCGGGGACGCCGGAGCGACCGGGGGCGCCGGGAAAACCGGAGGGACCAGGGACACGGGAGGCGCCGGAAGGACCGGGGACGCCGGCACGCCCGGAGCCGCCCCGACCCCGCCCCGGCTGCTGGTGATCTCCCGCTCCACCCTGCCCCAGCAGACCAGGGACGACATCGCCGGGCTGGAGCACGTCCGGAAGGTCGACGCGTTCGACGGCGGGGCCGTACGGGTCTCCGGGGCCGGGCTGAACCTGCTCGCGGTGGACCCCGCCCGCTTCCGCGCCTGGGCGCCCGAGGCGGTGGCGGCCGAGCAGGGCGTGTGGGACGCACTGGCCAGGGGGGAGCTCGTCGCCGACGGTGCGGCGGTCCGGCGGCTCGGACTGGTCCTCGGCTCGCACTACCAGGTGGACGGCGGGCCCAAGCTCCGGGTCGCCGCCTCGGCCCGCTTCGGGCTGCCCGGCGTGGACGGCCTGGTCGGGCAGGAGACCGGCCGCCGGCTGGGGCTGCTGCCCGGCGCTCGGCGCTGCTGGTGCACGGCCCGGCGAAGGCGACGGACGCGCTCGGCGCCGGGGTGCGCAAGCTGCTGGGCGCGGGCTCGCAGATCGTGCCGCTGGGAGCGGGCGGCGCGGCGCGGGAGAAGACCGGCACGGGAACGGGGACGGTGCCCCGGCCGCAGGCGGCGCGCCGGGCGGCGGTCGGGCGGCCCGGCAGCTACCTGGAGCTGTACCGGAAGGCGGCCGAGGTCTGCCCCGGCCTGTCGTGGACCGTGCTGGCCGCGATCGGCCAGGTGGAGAGCTCGCACGGGCGCAACAACGGCCCGTCCTCGGCGGGCGCGCAGGGGCCGATGCAGTTCATGCCGGCCACCTGGAGGGCCTACGGCGTGGACGGCGACGGCGACGGCGTCAAGGACATCTGGAGCCCCTACGACGCCGTCCCCGGGGCGGCCAACTACCTATGCGCCAACGGCGCGGGCCAGGGCGGGAGGAAACTGGAGAAGGCCGTCTGGTTCTACAACCACTCGTGGTCGTACGTCAGGAAGGTTCTGGGCATCGCCGAGGCCTACGCCCGCACTTACCCGTGACGGGGCCCACCGCCGGGCCGCGCCCGTCCGCGGAGCGCGGGACCCGGCACGGCCGGGGCGCCCGCCCGCGTCACCCGG